>USTA01000012.1 GCA_900557475.1 uncultured Clostridium sp.
TTAATAAGATTTTTGTTGTTGCAAAACTACCTATTAACGCTATTATTAAGCAAATTGATTTATTCGGAAACTTTGGCATTTCCTTTTTTTCATCATCAAAAAATATTTTTAGTGCTTTTTGCATTGTTCTATTTGTAAAGAAAAACACACCAAACAAAAATGCAAAATTTATTACAAATGTTATACCTGTATATGTAATATCCTTCCAAAATGAAGGTAGATAATTTTCACCAATTTGCTTTACTTCTAAGTAACTTCCTCTTAAATATATAAATGTAACTAAAAAAGCTATTGCTATTATTGCAAGTACAAATATAGTTCTTTTTCTTGCTTTAGGTTTTTTCTTATTTTCTTCTATATTTTTTTCATTCGCATTTGTTTTATTTATATTTTCTTTTTTATTCTCTTTCACTATGCTTCAATTCCTTTCAATATATTGATGCGAAGATTAATCTTTTTAAGTTAGCTTTTTTATTATCCTATAATTGCATTTATAAAATCTTCACTAGAAAATTCTTCCATATCATCTATTTTCTCTCCAATTCCCACAAACTTTATAGGAATTTTATTTTCTTCTACTATTCCTATTACTACACCACCTTTAGCTGTTCCATCTAGCTTAGTTACAATAAGACCTGTAATTCCTGTTGTTTCCTTAAAAGATTTCACTTGTGAAATTGCATTTTGCCCAGTTGATGCATCTAAAACTAAAAGTGTTTCTTTTGAACTTTCTGGAAGTTCTCTATCTATAACTCTTTTTATCTTTTCTAGTTCATCCATTAAATATTTTTTGTTTTGTAACCTTCCTGCTGTATCACAAATAAGTACATCTGCATTTTCTTCTTTTGCAACCTTTATACCATCAAAAATTACTGATGCTGGGTCTATTCCTTCTGGCCCTTTTACTAATTTACATTCTGCTCTTTTTGCCCATTCTTCTAATTGCTCTACTGCTGCTGCTCTAAAAGTATCTCCTGCTGCAATAATTACTTTTTTGCCTTCTTTTCTTAGTTTATTAGCAATTTTTCCTATTGACGTAGTTTTTCCTGCTCCATTTACTCCTACCATTAATATTATAGCCGGCTTTTTTTCTAATTCTAATTTCGGATTTATATCTGCAAAAATGTTTGAGATTTCATCTCTTAATGCATTTTTTACTTCTTCTGCTTCCTTTATATTCTCTTTCTTTATTTTTGTTCTTAATCCATCTATTATCTTTTCTGTTGCTTCCATGCCAACATCTGCTATAATTAGTTTTTCTTCTAATTCATCTAATAAATTCTCATCTACTTTTCTAAAGCTAAATACTTCTTTAGTTTTAGCAAGTCCTTGTTTTAGTTTATCAAAAAATCCCATTGCTTGTCCTTTCTATTTTTTTAGCATTATATCATATCTTTTAAAAAAAGTGTAGCTATTTTAAATATTTTCGTTTATTCCATTTGCAATTATTATTTTCATGTTTTCTGCTAGCTCATCCACTTCCTTTGGTGTAACTGCCAAATTATATTTAGATGCTTCTAACACTGCCTTAATTAGTCTATATTTATCTTCTTTGCTGGCATCTTTAATTTGCTTAAACTCTTCAAATTGGGTTGCAATTAGAGAAATACTGTCTGCAACTATTGTAGCTGCCTCCACCAATGTTGGAACACCAATTGCAATAACGGGAATGCCCATTGTTTTTTTGCTTATCTCTTTTCTTGCATTTCCAATACCTGCTCCTGGAACAATTCCAGTATTACATATTTGAATTGTTCTAAATAATCTTGAGATATCTTTTGAAATCAATGCATCAATAGCAATTATTGCATCTGGATTTATTTTTTGTACTATCCCCTTTAGTATCTCGCTCGTTTCTATTCCAGTAGTTCCTAATACTCCTGGTGCAATTCCACTTATTTCTCGTTCTTCTGGTTTTGAATACTCCGTAGGTGCATATTTTTTTAAGTGCCTAGTTATTTTTAAATCCTTAATAACTTTTGGACCTATTGAATCTACTGTACTATCTTCATTTCCAAGACCAACGACTAAAATTTTTTTAAAATTTTTAATTAGTTCTTCAATTTCCTTTGCTAGAGCTTTACTTATTTTTTCCAAATCCTCTTTTTTAACTATTTCTATATCCTGAACTTCTAAAGTAACATAAGTTCCAATCTCTTTTCCAATCTTTTTCTTTCCTTCTTCATTTAAAACTTTTACTTTTGTTATTTGTATTTTCTCTTCTCTTTTGTAACATTCTAAAGAAATTCCATTTACATCTCCTTCTTTTTTACACTCTGCTAATCTTTCGTCTGCCATATCTGTTCTAAAATTAAACATAAGATTCCATCCTTTCCTATGTTATTTTGTACAAAGTAACTTTTATTTATTCAGAGAGAAGAAAGATTAAGAACTTAAGAACAATACATGCAAAGTATACTTTCTAGACCTATATTTATATCTACTAATCCTGATTTTGAAAGATTATCTAGTTTTATTATTTCTTTTAGTATCATTTCAAGGTCCACTTTTGAAAATCGTCCTGCCTGCTCTTCATACTTTTTTACTAAAAACATTTGATTTGGTTTTAATTTTAAAATTTCCAAAGAACTTCTTCTTTGCTCTTTTGCTAGTTTTATTATATATAACTTTTTAAAATGATTGTACAGCATAACTAAAATTTTTTGAACAGGCTCTTTTGCATAAATTAAATTATTTAATACATTTAACGCTTCTGTAATGTTCTTTTTTCCTAAGCTATCTGTAAGTTCAAAAATAATGCTTTCAGACTTTTTTATACTCAAATTATCTATTGCATCTCTTGTTATTTCATTTCCTTTTCCTGCATATTCAATAAGCTTTCTAAGTTCATTCACTATATCACTCATGTTTGTTCCAACACATTCTATAAAATACTGTGCTACATTTTCCTTAATTATTATATCATATGCTTTTGTAAGGCTTACTACCTTTGAAATTAACTGTGGTAGTTTCTGTTCCTTAAATTCTTCCACTTTTCCAATTTTTTGTACCAAGTTAAATAGACTATTTTTTTCTATATCTTTTTCTATAAATATTAATTCTACATCTGGAATTTCAGTTTCTTTTAAATATTCTGTTATTCTCTCAGAAGTAGTATTTTTCTTCTTAAATAGCCCTGTATCTTTTGCAATTATAAGCTTTTTCTCAAAACCAAAAGCAGGTGTTTCTATATCAGATATTATATTAGAAACATTTGATTCATCAATTTGAATATAATTTACACCTAATTGAATACTTCCAAATGCTTTCTTTATTTTTTTTACATATTCATTTAATAAAAATTCGTCTTCTCCATATAAAATATATATCATATTTTTCTCCTAATTTTAATTTATAAACATTTCGAAAACCTAGCTGAATGTGCATGGCAAATAGCTGCTGCCATACTGTCTGTTGTATCATCCAATTTAGGAAGCTTATCTACTTTAAGTATTGATTTTACCATTTTTTGAACCTGTAATTTATCTGCTCTTCCATAGCCAGTTACTGCTTGTTTTATTTGAAGAGGGGTATATTCAAATGTTGGTATTTGACTCTTCCTTGCGGCAAGCAAAATAATTCCTCTTGCCTGAGCCACATTAATGGCAGTTGTTGTGTTTGTATTAAAAAACAATTCTTCTACTGATATTACTTCTGGTTTATAACTATCTATAATCTGATTTAAATCATCATAAATTTTCACCAGTCTATCTGGAAAAGACTCACCAGCCTTTGTTAGTATAGCTCCTGAGTCTATTAATGTAAAATGATTTCCTTTATATTCTATAATACTGTATCCGAGTTATTGCAAAACCGGGATCTATGCCTAAAATTCTCATATTGTCCGTCCTTTTTATCCAAATAGTATTCTAAACACTTCTGACACACTCCATGCCTGTGCAAATGCACCCTTACCTTGTGAATTTGGAATAGAGTCATATATTTCACATATACTTCCTATTGTGTTTCCATCTATAAGTTCTTTAATAAAGGTGCTTGCCACATTTGATTTAAATTGAAGTAATGTGTTTTCAAGTTTTCTTTTGTTTACTATATTTTTTTCTGCTTTTATCATGTTTTTTAGTCCATTATAATATTCTCCCAAAAGCCATGGCCAAGTAATCCCTTGATGATATACCATATCTCTTTCTTCAGGAGTTCCTTTATATATTGGAACATAATTTTTTTCTCCCTTTGCTAGAGTTTGAAGTCCATATTTATTAAGTAAAGTTTGTGTCACAGTTATAAATGTTTCTTTTGCCATGTCCTTGTCACAATCAAGTACAGGATATGTTAAGCTTAAGGCCAAAAGTTGATTTGGTCTAACTGAATCATCTCCTAAAACATCATATAAACATTTCTTTTCTGGATTATAAAATTTTTCTATAAATGACTTCTTACATCTTTTTGCTATTATTGCATACTCTGCTTGTTTTGTAAATTTCATATATTTTTTTGATAACTCTTGCAAAATCTTTAAAGCATTATACCACATGGCATTTACTTCTACCGCAAAACCATTTCTTGGAGTTACTGGAGTGCCATTTACTTTGGCATCCATCCATGTATTTTGAGTACTTTCTGTCCCTGCTGATATTAAAAATGTTTTCTCATCACATTTTATATTATTTTTATCAAGATTTATTCCATCTAAATAATGGTCTACTATATTAATTAATTTGCTATATATTTTTTCTTTTACAAATTCATAATCGTTTGTATATTCTATATATTTTTCTACTCCTTCAAAAAGTAATAAAGATGCATCTACACTATTATATAACGGATGGCCATCATATTCATCAAATCCATTTGGAACAAGCCCTTCTTTTATTGATGTAGTAAGAGTTAGTAAAACTTCCTTTGCTTCTTCATATCTTTTAGGAATTAAACATATCCCTTCAAATGCAATAAGAGTATCTCTTCCCCAATCTAAAAACCAAGGATATCCTGCAATAATAGTACTTAAGTTAGTCTTTGCTCTTTTTACTAAGAAATTATCTGCTGAGGTTATGTACTGATTTGTTAAAAATGTATAACTTTCTCTTTCTTCATCTTTAGTAGGTAAATTATGTAGTAGATTTGAACTAGCAATTAATTTTTCTATTCGTTTTTGCTCATTTTCTATTATTTTGGCACCACTAAGTCTTGGCAATTCTTCTATGCTATTTCCGTATTCTCCATCTAATGAGCAAAGAAATGTTATTTCTTTATCTTCGTTTGGCTTTATATCTATTTCAAAAGTTCCTGGAACTGCATGATTTTCAGAATAATCAAATCCACGAATCTTTTCCTTTTCATAATACATATCATAGAAAATATCGTTACTATGTTCTTTATAGCTGGCACCACTTACGTATAAATTTATTTTTCCTTCTTTAAATTTAAGTTCTACTCTATCTCTGTTTACTTTCTGGATATAATCAAATTCTAATTCATGGTTTTCACTATGGAAATCTCTAAAATTTACAACAGGAGTTAAACTAAGTTTTACTTTAGCTTTTTGGTTTGAAACTCTATATATAATTGCAACTGTATTTTTTCCATGTAACATACAAATTGTTTTTTCAATTACAACTGTTCCTACTTTGTATGTATACACTGGCATTACATTTTTTTCAAATTTTTTAATATACTTATATCCGTCTGTTGTAACTTTTCCACCATTTGACTTATTTGCATATAAATTATATCTTTTTCCATTTATATCAATACTTTCATCGACCTTTGATAAAATAAGTTTTCTTAGTCCCGGTGGATTTGTTGCTGCGATTAATAATCCGTGATACCTTCTTTCATTTATTCCTTTATCTGTGGTACTTGCAAAACCACCAATTCCATTTGTTATTACCCATTCTTTCATTTGTTTCTCCTACACATAAAAATATATTTTATTTTTTTTCTGTATTTTTGTGATTCTTAGATTTTTCATATGTTTCCATCATTTTTATTCTAGTTTTTGTTTTCTTTTCACTATCTTTTATAGAATTTATTCTGTCTTTGTACTTTGCTTTAAATTTACTATTTTCAGTTTCTGGTCTTCTTTCAAATGGCTTTTTTCCAGACTCTATAAATTTTTTCTCTTTCTTTTCTCTTTTTTTGATTTCTCGTTTTGTTTCTTTTAGTCTTGAATTTAGCAGCATGTACTGGCTATCGTTTTCCATATCATCAAATTTAAGTTCATCACATATAAGTTGAATAATTGCAAGTGCTATAACGTCTGAATCATGTCTTATAGAATCTCCTTCTACTTTAGATAAATCACGTTGAACAAGCCTTACTCCCATATCTTTAGCTTTTTGTTTATCTGCAAGAACCACATCTGAGCCCTTTAAATTATATTTTTTTATAAACTCTGGTACAATTTCTCCAGTATCATAAATACAATAGTCTATAATACCTTGTCCTATATACTCATTTATTGCTTTTATATGATCTGAAAGAGTATATTCATCTGTTTGTCCTAGTTCTGTCATTATATTGCTCACATAAATTTTTATACCTTCTGATTCCTTTATTGCTTTAGCAATTCCTCTTACTAAAAGATTTGGAATAACATTTGTATATAAACTTCCTGGTCCAATCACTATTGCGTCTGCTTCTTTTATAGCTTCTATTACTCCTGGTGCTGGCATACAATTTGTCGGATTTATATATATTCTATTAATTTTGCTTGCTGTTTCGCTAACATATTCTGGTATCTTATCCCTATTTTCAATAACGGTACCATCATCAAGTTCTGCACAAATTTTGATTTCTTCTAGAGTAACTGGCAAAACTTTTCCCGTTATATTCCATACTTCTTTTGAAGATTCAATTGATTTTGCAAAGTTCTTGTGTATTTGATTCATAGCTAAGAAATAAATGTCACCGAAACTTAAATTTTTAAGTTGTCCACTTTCAAACTGCAAGTTAACGAGTTTTTCCATTTCTTCTTCATTATAAGAAAGCGCTACTAAACTTTCCTTAATATCATTTAGTGGTAATACTTGAAGTGCCTTTCTTGAATTAGTAGGCGTTTTCCCATAGTCTGAAACTGTTACAAGTGCTGTTATATTATCTGTATAATTTTTAAGTCCTCGTAGTACTGTATTTAAACCACTTCCTCCACCAATTACAACTATTTTAGGTCCTTGGTTATATACTTTTTTATTAAATATTAATGTATTTACATTTTGACTTTCTTTTCTAGTATCACTTTCTTCAACTAAAAGTTCTAATGTCCTTTTTTGAGTAAATATAAAGCCTATTACTACTGCTGTAAATCCAATCACAAAAGATACTACAATTTTTAGTATTTCCATAATTCCTAGTGTATCATGATAAATTAATGTTGAAATTCCATAGCACACAAATATAATCCCTACTAATATAAGTGCTAACCATCTTTTCATTTTTGCTTTTGGAGTAAACCATTTAAAAAATCCCATTTCTAATCCCTCTCTCCTATTATTTTAATTTCTGTTTCTATTTGCCTTCCGAACTTTTTTAATACTTCTTTTTTTACATAATCTATTAAATTTAATATATCTTTTGCACTCGCATTCCCTTTATTTACAATAAAACCAGCATGCTTTTCTGAAACTTCTGCTCCTCCAATGCAAAAACCTTTTAGTCCTGCTTCATCAATTAATTTTGCTGTTATAAAATCTGTTCCTCTCTTAAAAGTGCTTCCTGCACTTGGCATATTTAATGGCTGAGAATCGATTCTCTTTTTAGCATAACTATTCATCAGTTCTTGTATTTCGTCTTTTTTTCCTTTTTTTAATTTTAAAGTACTTTTTAAAATTATAGTGTTTTTTTCCTGAAATATACTTTTTCTATATTCAAACTCATGTTCTTTGTTATCTATAATTTTTATTTCATTAGTATCTAAATCTAAATATTTAGTTTTGACTACTACATCTTTTAGCTCCATTCCATATGCTCCTGCATTCATAACAAGTGCCCCTCCTAAGGTACCTGGTATTCCTGCTGCAAATTCATATCCTGTGAGTTCATTTTGAAGTGCAATATTTGCAATCCTTGCATTAGTTATTCCAGATGCAAATTCAAGTTCATATTCTTCATTTTTAAGTTCTTTTATTTCATAATCTTTATTTATATATTTTAATACAATTCCATTTATTCCTTTATCTGTTACAAGTAAATTGCTTCCGTTACCTATAATTGTTACTTTTTTTCCAAGTTTTATTACTTGCATTAACTTTTCTTCTGTATCTACAATGGCAAAAATTTCTGCATCTCCCCCTACTTTAAATGTGGTATGCCTGCTCATGCTTTCATTGTATTTCACATTTTCTTTTCCTAAAATATGCTCTAACTCTTTCATACTCCTCCTACTTGTTAATGCTGTTACTTTTTCATAGTTATTTTATCACAAATAATAAAAAAAATCTATTAATTTATTAAATAATATGTAATAGTATTTAATATATGAAAATAACATGCAAATACTTTCAGATTTGCATGTTATTTAGTATATTATTTTAAATTAATATTTGCTTAAAATATTTAGTATTTTATTAAAATCCTCTGATTTTAAGTTTGCTTCAAAGTTTTCTCCTACTTTTCTTATTGTTTTTCCAGCATTTTCGATACAATATTCTTCATTTTCCAAAATAATTATGTAAGAAATAGTCCCGTCCCTCGTACCTTCAGCATATTCTTGGTTTAATACAATTTTCTTTATTGCATTAATTTCATTTATATCCTTTACTTCTATGGTCTTATTTTCTTTTATCATAGTTACTTTTATTGTTCCTATATTTTCAATATTATTTGTATTGGAATTTTTTTGTGTATATATTCCTTTTATGATTAATATTGAAGCAATTATGGTTACTACTATAATTACGAATATCAAAGCTTTTGATGATTTTCTCATATCTTTTTTCCTCTTTTATTTTCTATATTATATCAATATCACACCTGTATTTTCTTTTTTGTTATAGCTAATCCATCTCCCACTTCTAAAATTTCTGTGTCTAAATCTGGATCTTCAGTTACTTTTTTTATATACTCCCTAAGATGAGTTACTGCTGTTCTTTGTTTGTGCTTATTGTAGTCACTCATTACATATCCTTTATATAAAATATTATCAGCAAATATTATACCATCATCTTTTAAAAGTCTTAATGCTTGCTCTAAAAAGAATGGATATTTTCCTTTTGCAGCATCAATAAATACCATATCATATTTTTCTTCTAGTGTTGGCAAAATTTCTACTGCATCACCTTCAATAATATTAATTTTTTTACTCTTATCAACTATTTTTATGTTTTCCTTCGCTTCTTCTATTCTTTCTAAGTCTCTTTCTATTGTATCAATCTTTCCACCATCATTTAAAAAGTAAGAAAAGCAAATAGCGGAATAGCCAACTGCTGTTCCTATTTCTAGTATAGCACTTGGCTTTTTTTCTTCCATTATATTTTTTATAGTATTTAAAGTATCATCCATTATAATTGGAATGTGATTTTCTAACGCTTTTTCCTTAATCTCATTTAAGTTCATATAATTATCCTTCATTTTGAGCTCTTTTTGCTTGTCTTTCTCTTGTTTTTGTATCAAGAATTCTTTTTCTTAATCTAATATTTTGAGGTGTTATTTCTACTAATTCATCATCTGAGATAAATTCAATAGATTGCTCTAATGACATTTTTACTGGTGGTACTAAACGAAGTGCTTCATCTGAACCAGAAGCTCTAGTATTAGTTAAGTGTTTTTCTTTGCAAACATTTATTGATATATCTTCGTTTCTTGAGTTTATTCCTACTATCATACCTTCATAAACTTCGGTGCCAGCTCCAATTAAAAGTTCTCCTCTTAATTGTGCATTATATAATCCATATGTTATTGATGTTCCAGCTTCAAAAGCAACTAATACTCCTCTTGATCTTGATTGAATTTCTCCTTTATATGGCTCATATTCTTTAAATACACTTGCCATTGTTCCTTCGCCTTTTGTATCTGTTAAAAACTCTGTTCTATAACCAATAAGACCTCTTGCAGGAATGTCAAATTCTATTTTTGTGTGTCCTGGCTCTGCTGGTTCCATATTTACCATTTCTGCTTTTCTTTTTCCTAATTTTTCTATAACATTTCCTACACAATCATCTGGAACATTTACGCTAAGTGTTTCTATTGGTTCACATTTTACTCCATCTATTTCTTTAAAAATAACCTTTGGTCTTGATACTAGAAGCTCAAATCCTTCTCTTCTCATATTTTCAATTAAAATAGATAAGTGTAATTCTCCTCTTCCACAAACTTCAAAGCTTTCTGCTTTATCTGTTTCTTTTACTCTTAGTGATACATTTCTTTCTAGCTCTTTAAATAATCTATCTCTAATGTGTCTTGATGTTACAAATTTTCCTTCTTTTCCAGCAAGTGGTCCATCATTTACACTAAATGTCATAGACACTGTTGGCTCATCTATATTTACAAAAGGAATTTTTTCAGGATGATCTAAATCGCATATTGTGTCTCCAATATTTATATCTGAGATACCAGAAAGAGCTACTATATCTCCTGCTTTTATTTCTTCTGCTTCTACCCTTTTTAACCCTTCATATGTAAATAATTTTGCAATTTTTCCTTGAGTAGTCTTTTCTTCTTTACATATGCTTACTGCACTACTTGCTTTTATTGTTCCTCTTTCAACTCTTCCTACTGCTATTCTTCCTAAATAGTCATCATAATCAATATTTGAAACTAATAATTGCATTGGTCCTTCTATTTCACATTTTGGTGGATTTATATGACTTATAATAGTGTCAAAAATACAAGTAATATTATCGCTTTCATCATTTAAATTCATTTTAGCAATTCCGTTTTTTGCAGATGCATAAATTACTGGGAAATCTAGTTGTTCATCTGTTGCATTTAAGTCCATAAATAGTTCTAAGACCTTGTCAACTGCTTTTAGTGGATTTGCACCTGGTCTATCTATTTTATTTATAACAACTATTGGTTGTAAATTTAATGCTAATGATTTTTTCAATACCTCTCTTGTTTGTGGCATTGGTCCATCAAATGCATCAACAACAAGTAGT
>USTA01000013.1 GCA_900557475.1 uncultured Clostridium sp.
CAGCAGATGGACAGACAAGTGTAGAAGTTCATGTTCTTCAAGGTGAAAGAGAAATGGCAGCAGATAACAAAACTTTAGGAAGATTCCAATTAACAGGAATACCAGCAGCACCAAGAGGAGTTCCACAAATAGAAGTAACATTTGATATTGATGCAAATGGTATTGTACACGTATCTGCAAAAGATATGGCAACAGGAAATCAGCAACAAGTTTCAATTACAGCTTCAACAAACTTAACAGATGAAGAAATAGATAAAGCTGTAAAAGAAGCAGAAGCACACAGTGCTGAAGATAAAAAGAGAAAAGAAGAAATTGAAGCTAGAAATAATGCAGAAAGTTTAGTTTATAACTGCCAAAAAACTTTAGATGAATTAGGTGACAAAATAAGCAGTGAAGAAAAAACTAAGGCGGAAACAGAAATTGCTAATGTGAATAAAGCATTAGAAGGAAAAGATGTAGAAGAAATAAAGAAAGCAACAGAAAGTCTAACACAAGTATTTTACTCAATTTCAGAAAAATTATATAGCCAAAAAGCTGCTGAAAATGGTGCTAATGCTAAAAAAGCAGATGAAAATGCTAATAAAGGAACAGACGGAAATGTTGAAACAACAGCTGAAGAAGAAGACAAAAAATAATTTGTAGGAGTTTTAATTGAAAGGGTATAAAAATGGCAAACAAAGACTATTATAGTGTTTTAGGCATAGATAAAAATGCTTCAGATGATGAAATAAAAAGAGCTTATAGAAAAATGGCTAAAAAGTGGCACCCTGATGCAAACCCAGATAATAAAAAAGAGGCTGAAGAAAAATTTAAGGAGGTTGGAGAAGCATATGAGGTGCTTTCCAACCCTCAAAAAAGAAAGATGTATGACCAATTTGGCACAGCAAATGGTCCACAAGGAGCATATGGAAGCGGTTTTAGTGGTTTTAATGGCTTTGGAGGAGGAAATTATACATACTCGACAGGTGGTTTTGGATTTGACGATGTTGTAGATGATTTTGTTTCTTCAATTTTTGGTGGGGGCTTTGGAAGAAGTGCGAGAGCATCAAATGCAAATGCTCCGGCTAAAGGAAATGACTTGAGTTTTGAAGTAGATATTAGTTTCGAAGAAGCTTTTTCAGGTCTAAAAAAAGAAATAACAATAAATAAAAATGAAAAGTGCGACACTTGCAAAGGTGATGGTGCTAAACCAGGAACCAGAGTAGAAACTTGTTCGGTTTGTCATGGTACAGGAAAAGTTAAAAAAAATCAATCTTTAGCGGGATTTGCAACAATCCAAACAGTAGTAACTTGTGAAAACTGCCGTGGTACAGGAAAAGTTATACCTACCCCTTGCGAAACTTGTAAAGGAAAAGGTACAATAAGAAAGCAAGTTGTACTAAATGTAGATATTCCAGCAGGTGTAAATAATGGGCAAACTTTAGTTGTAAGTGGAAAAGGTGAGCCAGGAAGAAATGGAGGGCCTTATGGAGACTTATATATTACTGTTAGAGTAAAGAAAAGCAATATCTTTACACGAAACGGTGATGATGTAGAATGTACAATTCCTATTACAATTACACAAGCAACATTAGGAGCTAATATAAAAGTTCCAATAGTTACAGGAGGAGAAGAAGAATTTACTATTCCAGAAGGAACACAGAGTGGAACGAAGTTTACTCTAAGAGATAGAGGATTTAAACGTATTAATTCAAACTCAAGAGGAGATTTAATATTTACTGTACAGGTTCAAACACCAAAAAGATTATCTAAAGAACAAAGAGAATTATTTGTAGAACTTGCAAAGACAATGAATGAACAACCACCAGTAAAAAAGAGAGGATTTTTCGGATAAAAATAAAAGCAAGTTTATAAAAAATAACTTGAAAGTCTACATACTATGTGATATCATTAGTATGTAGATTTTTATTATGCAAAAAAATTAATTAATATAAATAAACATATGAAAAAATGCAGGGGGGTAAAGATATGCAGAAGAAAAACGAAAGTGGTGTAACACTTTTAGCTTTAGTTGTTACAATTACAGTATTAATTATTCTCACAGGTGTAACAATAAATTTAGGCTTTGTACAAAATGGTGGATTAGTAAAAACAATAAGAAATGAAACAGAAATGCAAAGAAACATGGTTACAGAAGAAAAAAACAAAGCGAATAAAGTTTTAAGTAATCAAGAGAAAGAATGGGGAATAGACTAGTGCATAAGTTTTTTATAGAAGATGAAGCTTTTGATGGAAATATAGTAAAAATCACAGGAGATAACCAAAAACATATAGGTAATGTTCTCAGAATGAAAGTAGAAGACGAAATTTATCTTGTAAATAAAGAAAATAGCAAATGCTATAAATGTAGATTAGCTAAATTTTCAAAAGACAATATATTAGCTGAAATTTTAGAAGAAGAAAATAATATTGAACCAGAGGTAAAAGTAGACCTTTTTCAAGGACTAACTAAGGCAGATAAATTAGAATATGTAATACAAAAATCTGTGGAATTAGGGGTAAATAAAATTTTTCCAGTAAAGATGAAAAACTGTATAGCAATTATAAAAGATGAGGCAAAGAAAAACGAAAGATGGAATAAAATTTCAGAAGCAGCAGCAAAGCAGAGTAAAAGGGGAATAATTCCAAAAGTAGAAAATACAGTAGATATATCTTACATATGTGATAATATAGCAAAATATGATTTAGTAATAGTTGCATATGAAAATGAAGAAAAAAATACAATAAAAGGAATCTTAAAAAAATATAAAGAAGCAAAAAATATTGCTATAATAATTGGTCCAGAAGGCGGAATAGAAGGTAAAGAATTAGAAAAAATGCTATGTGCAGGAGCTAAAGCAGTAACATTGGGTAGTAGAATCTTAAGAACAGAGACAGCCCCAATTGCTGTACTTAGTATGATTATGTATGAATATGATTTATAAAAGGAAGGAATTTAAAATGGCAACTGAAAAGAAGAAAAATAAAGAAATTGAAGAAAAAGCAAGTTTGAAAACTGAAAAAAAGGAAAGCAAAGTTTCAGTGGCAGAAAAGAAAAAAGAGATAAAAGAAAAAAATACACCAAATAAGAATACTAAAACACAAAGGGAAGACACAGAGAAAAAAGAAAGTGGTGCAAAGAAAGCGAATACAACTAAAAAATTAGAGAACACTAAAAATAATGAAAAGGATAATGACGAAGAAAATATTAAAGGAGAAGAAAAACAAGAAGTTGGGGCAGAATCTTTAATAAAACCAGAAGAGGAATTATCAGTAGAAAAGTTAGCAAAAGTAAAAGATGAAATAAAGGAAGAGAAAAATAAAAGAAAAAATAAAGCTAAAGATAGTAAAGTAAGAAAAAATATTTTTAGAAATATATTATTAGCAATAATAGTTGTTATTTATTTTATATTCATAAATTTGGGAGTTAAGGCTATACCTGTAACAGAATATATAATGGACTTAAAGACATTTAGCATTTTTGCAGTTATAATTGCAGTTATTACATTTGAGCAAGCATATAAGAAAGATGATGGTAGCTTAGCTATTCATGGAATTGAAATAGTTGCGATTGCAATTGAAACATTAATTTTATTAAACTTGTATTCAGTAAAATCAGAGTATTTCTTTATGACATTGATGGGAATAACAATTGCTATGATAGCTTATTATTTTATAAAGTGCATAATTATTGCAATAAAAAATAAACGATAAATTCTTGAAAATAGTGTAAAGGACCTAGACTTATTACAAAAAATGTAGTAAAATATAGTTATTATGTAAGTTTAAGGAGGAAATTTTATGTTAGTAAAACCAACAGTACCAGAGTTACTTAGAAAATCAAATAAAAATAGATATAATTTAGTAATAGCTACTGCAAAAAGAGCTAGACAAATAGCAAATGGTAGTAAACCTATGACAGATGAGGATGATACATCACCAGTAACTCTAGCAGCAGACGAAATAGGTGAAGGAAATGTAAAAGTACTTGATGAAGCAGAATGGAAAGAACAATTAGGAGAATAATAAAAATACGTTAATAATTTAATATAAAATTTTAAAGGGGGAAGAATTTTTAGTTCTTTCTCCTTTTAATTTTTTACCAAGGTTAAAAACGAAAAATTACCTTAAAAAATGTACTTGGCAATGATTGAATATTATAAATTAGAACATAGAAATGGAGGAATATGAAAATCGAAGAAATAGATTTAGGAAGCCTTAGTTATCCATATACACTTTCAAATATATATTTGCCACCTAAAAAATTATATGTTATGGGGAATAAAGAAATATTAAGAGAAAAAATAATAGCGATAGTTGGAACTAGAGAACCAAGTACATATGGATTAAAGGTAGCTAAAGAATTAGCATATTTTTTGGCAAAACAAAATATAATTACTGTAAGTGGACTAGCTAGAGGAATAGATTCAGCATGTCATATTGGAACAATACTCGGGAAAGGAAGGACAATTGCAGTTGTTGCACACGGGTTAGATATGATTTATCCAAAGGAAAATACGAGATTAGCAAATGAAATTTTAAAAAATGGAGGAGCTATTGTTTCAGAATATAAACTAGGAGAAAAGCCATCAAAAGAAAAATTTCCAAAAAGAAATAGAATTATAAGTGGACTGGCAAATAGTATAGTAATTGTGGAGGCTAAAAGGAAAAGTGGAGCACTTATAACTGCAAACTTTGGCTTAGAACAAGGAAAAGATATATATGCTGTTCCACGGAAATATTTATAGCAAAAATGCAGAAGGAACAAACAAATTACTAAGGGATGGAGCGATTGTACTTACTAATTATGAAGATTTACTTAATTACGAAAACAATTAATTAATAGTGGTTGTAATATTTTGTATTTTGTAATATAATATTGCTTGAGTAGTTTTAAAAAATTTAAAGAATAAAATATTCTTTAGAAAGGAAAAGTTATGGAAACTAAGAAAAATAGTAAAACAAAACCAAATAAAAATACTACAAAACCAAACAATAAAAAAGAAAAGGACATAAAGAAATTAGAAAAGCAAAAAAAGAAAGAAGATAAGAAAAAAAATAGAAAGCACCCTAAATTATGGCTTACATTCAAAATTATAGTAATTATTATTTTACTACTTATGCTAGCAGGAATAGCGGCATTTTGTGCAATATTTTTTAGTGATAAATGGTCAATTACTAAAGAACAACTATTAAGTGACCAAGGTTTAACAATTGCATATTTAGATGGAAACGAAATAATAACTCTCACAGGAGACGAAATAAGCAAAAAAGTAGAGTTAGGAGAAATGGGACATATTCCAGAAGCGTTTATTGCAATAGAAGATAAACGTTTTTACGAGCATGGAGGAGTTGATATAATAAGAACAGCAAGTGCCGTAGTTAATTATGGAATATCTGTTTTAACTCATAAAGGAGCTTCTTTTGGAGGCAGTACAATAACGCAGCAACTTGTAAAGATTACAATGAATGACGATGCAAGAAGTGGATTCGCTGGCATCGAAAGAAAGATAAGAGAGTGGTCTAGAGCAATTCAAGTTGAAAAGATGCTTACTAAAGAACAAATTTTGGCAAGATATTTAAATAGAATTTACTTAGGTTCTTCAGGAGGACTAGAAGTAAGAGGAGTAGAATCAGCAGCAAATTATTACTTTAATAAAAAAGCAGCTGAGTTAGACATTGCAGAAGCAGCATTTATAGCAGGAATAAATCACTCTCCAAACTCATATAATCCATTTGAAGAAGGAGTAGATAATTCAGAAAAAATAAAAAATAGAACTTTAACAGTCATAGATCAAATGCATTCACAGGGAAAAATAAATGACGAAGAATATAATGCAGCAAATGAAAAAGTAAAAGCAGGATTAACATTTACAAAAGGTTCTGTAAGTAATGGAAATAACTTACTTTCATATCATGCAACAGCAGCAATAAATCAGGTGGCAAATGAATTATCAGCAAAAGAAGACATTTCATATTCAGAGGCAAGAGAAATTGTTATAAATAGTGGATATACAATTTATACAACTGTAAATGGAGATATTCAAACAAAGCTAGAAGAGATTTACAAAAATTCAGCATATCAAATAAAAGGATGGTCAGGGGTAAAAGGAGCAGATACTACAGGACAATCTGCAATGGTAATTGTAGAACCATCAACAGGATATGTTGTTGCAGAAGTTGGAGGCCTTGGCGAAAATGAAGACACATTAGGAATAAATAGAGCTACATCAAAAAGACAAGGTGGATCAGCATTTAAACCACTTGGAGTTGTAGCACCAGCTCTAGAAAATGGAGTAGTTACACCATCAACAATATTCTATGATACAAAAACAACTTTTCCTGGAAATTACACTGTTAAAAATGATTCAGAAAGATACTATGGAACGCCAAATATGAGAACGGTTTTAACAAAATCATTAAATGTTCCAGAAGTAAAAGCTTTATCTATTATGGGAGTAGAAAAGTCTCAAGAGTTCCTAAAAAAAATAGGAATAGAAGTAGATGCTTCTATGATGGGATTAAGTATGGCATTAGGTTCAGCAAATGTAAGTCCATTAGAAATGGCAGCAGGTTTTGCAATGATTGCTAATAAAGGAGTATATATTACACCAACATTTTATACAAAAGTTGTAGGCCAAGATGGAAATACAGTACTAGAAGCGAAACAAGAAAAAACACAAGTAATGTCAGAAAATAATGCATATATTGCAACCTCACTTTTAACAGGACCAGTAAAAAGCGGAACAGCTTCTAGCTATGCTAACTTTTTAGGAAGTATGGATGTAGCAGGAAAAACAGGTACATCAGATAATTCAATAGATAGATGGTTTGCAGGATTTACTCCATATTACGCAGGGGCTTGCTGGTACGGAAATGATAATGGATATCAAAACAAAGTAAGTTTTGGTGGAACAAATATGGCAGCTAAAATATGGTTTAATGCAATGAAAAAAGTTCATTCTGGATTAGAAACAAAAAGCTTTGAAAAACCAGGAGGAATAGTAAGCTTAAAAATATGTAAGGCAACCGGTAAAAAAGCAAGCTCTAAATGTACAGATACATATACTGAAATATTTGCTAAAGAGCATGTACCAGGAGAATGTGACGGACATGAAGCAATAGAAATTTGTAAAGAAACAGGTAAACTTGCAACAGAGTTTTGCGAGGAAAAGGAAAAGAAGTATTTTGGCGTAATATTAGATACAGAAAAAAATGCAAACTGGTCACCTAAACAAGAAAAAGTAGAGGCACCAACAGAGGTATGTGATATTCATACAAAAGCACCGGATGTAGACGTTCCAAATGTTATAGGAAAAACAGAAAAGGAAGCTAAAAAAGAATTAGAAAAAGCAGGATTTAAAGTAAAAGTATTAGAAGATGAAGACAAAAACAAGAAAAAAGATATTGTACTTAAACAAAGTGCAACCAAAGCAGCAAAGGGAGCTACGATTACAATAACAGTAAATACATATAAAGGAAAGCCTAGTTCTAATACTTCATCTGGTAACACAGTTGGAAAGAACACAGTCGGTAACGAAACATCAAATACAACGAAAAATAATATAGCTACAAATACATCTGTAAGTGATAAAGATTAGTAAAAAATCTTAAATTAGAAAGGAAATTTTATTTAAATGGAAATAAAATTATATAATACTTTAACACATTCAAAAGAGAAGTTTGTTCCAATAGATAAAAATGAAATAAAAATATATAGCTGTGGACCAACGGTCTACGGCTATGCCCATATAGGGAATTTTAGAACATATGTATTCATGGATAATTTAAGGAGAATGTTTAAATATAATGGATATAATTTAAAGCATGTTATGAATATAACTGATGTTGGACATCTAACTTCAGATGCTGATACTGGTGAAGATAAAATGGAAAAGGCGGCTAAAAAAGAAGGAAAAAATCCATATGAAATAGCAGACTTTTATACAAAAGCATTTATGAAAGACATAGAAAAATTAAACATTGACCTTCCAGATATTATTTCCAAAGCAACAGATAACATACCAGAGATGCTTGAAATGGTAAAGAAAATAGTTTCAAATGGATATGCATATGAAACAAGTAACGGAATTTACTTTGATGTTTCAAAATTAGACAAATATCCTGTACTTTCAAACAATAAAGTAGAAGGTCAAGAAGCAGGAGCAAGAATACAAGTTGACAAAGAAAAAAAGAATCCATATGATTTTGCTATTTGGATAAAAGCACCTGAAAACCACTTAATGAAATGGGATAGTCCATGGGGAAAATCATATCCAGGTTGGCATTTGGAATGTTCTGCAATTGGAAAAAAATTCTTAGGGGAGCATTTTGATATTCATACAGGTGGTATTGACCATGTACCAATACATCACGAAAATGAAATTGCACAAAGCAAAGGTGCAACAGGAAAAATTCCAGCAAATTATTGGATGCATACAGAGTTTTTACTAGTTGACGGAGGAAAGATGTCAAAGAGCCTAGGAAATGTTTATACATTGGATGAACTTCAAGAAAGAAATATAGAGCCATTAGCATTTAAACTATTTTGCTATACTTCACATTATAGAAATAAACTAAACTTTACATTTGAAGGTGTAAATGCATCTGAAAAAGCATTAGGAAGATTAAGAGAAGGATATATTTCACATATAAACGGAAAAGAAATTGCAGACAAAGATAAATTAGAAAGCTACAAAAAAAGATTTACTCTAGCAATTAATGACGACTTAAATATGCCACTTGCAATGGGAATTGTTTGGGAATTAATAAGAGAAGAAAAAAAGTCACCAGAGTATGCAAAGTTACTAGAAGAATTTGACGAAGTATTAGGCTTAAACCTGAAAAATTATAAAAAGAAAAGTATAGAAATTCCAAAAGATGTACAGAATTTAATAGAAGAAAGAATTGAAGCAAGAAAAAATAAAGATTGGAAAAAATCAGATACTCTAAGAGATATGATAAAAATAAAAGGATTTATAGTAAAAGATACACCAAATGGAGTAGAAGTAGAAAAGGCTTAAACCAAAAATTAGGCTAAAGGTAAATGAAAGGAAGCACAGTAGAAATGGAAAAAGAGATACGATTATCATTTTTTAAAAGATTAAAAATGAGTATACTAGATTTTGATAAATATCATATATTAGCAAGTGAAGGAGTAGGAAGAGCAATGCTTTATTTAGTGAAATTAGTTTTGCTCTTTTCACTAATCTTAGCTGGAACATATATGTTTAAAATTTCAGGGATAGTAAATAATGCAGTAGGATATGTAAAAAATAATACTCCAAATTTTTATTTTCAAGATGGAAGTTTTCATGTTGATAGTGAAAACGATGTAATTATGGAAAATCATGATTATATAAATATAAAGGTAGTTCTTTCAAATGCAGAAAGCTTTAATGAAGAAGAGATTAATAATTTTGATGGATATTTTTTAGCTGCTCTAAAAGACAAGATTTTAGTTAAACAGCAAAATGGGACAAGTATTATAAACATTTCATATAGCCAATTAGCAAAAACTTATTCATATGATATAAACAGTATAAATAAGGAATTTTTGCTAAGCTCATTTGCAGGTGAAGGATTCTATATGGTAATGGCAAATGTATTTGCAATTACATTTATAGCAACATTTATCTCATATTTTATGACAGGAATTTTATACACTATATCAATTTCTCTTTTAGGATATATAGTTACTAAATTTGTTGGTATGCCATTAAAATATAGTGCTATATATAATATGAGTATATCTGCATTAACATTGCCAACAATGCTAAATTTAATTTATGCAGTTATAAATACATTTACAGGATTTATTATTCCATATTTCCAAGTTATGTATACACTAATTGCATATGTAGCATTAATTGCGGCAATACTTATAATGAAGTCTGAAATAACAAAGAAAAAAATAAAAGTTCAAATTCAAATTATGAATGAAAATAAACAAAAAGAAATGGAAAAACAAAAGGAAGAGAAAGAAAACGAGGACAACAAAGAAGAAGAAAACAAAGAAAAAGAGAAGAAGAAAAAAGAAGATACCCCAGAGCCACAAGCAAATATAAAGGAAAGGAGAACATAATTATTTAATATCTTAAATAATTATACAAGCTAAAATGTCAAAAGACGATAAAAATAAAAAAAGCGGAAAGTCAAAAAAATTAGTATTTACAATTATAGGTGTAGCATTTGTAGTAATAGCATTAATTGTATTACTTGGATTTTTAAATGAAAAACAAGAAAATGATGAAAACAATGTAGCGTATACTCAGCTTATCCAAGATATTAAAGAGGGAAAATTAGAAGAAGTAGAAATGACCGTTGGAAGTACCTCTGTAAAACTGAAATATAAAGGAGAGAAAGAAGACGAGGCTAAAAAGACTTCTATAATACCTAGTACTCAAGCCTTTGTAGAATTCATACAAGATGAAAAGATAAACGGAAATGAAGTTAATCTTATTCAAAAACCAAAAAATGTATTTACAAAAATAGGAGCAGGAATTTTTTCGGCACTACCTACAATTGTATTATTATTTTTAGTAATATTAATTATACAAATGCAAGGACTGGGAGATAAAGGCAAAGTATATGATCCAGACATTTCAGAAGAAAAAATAAACTTTTCAAATGTTGCTGGACTAGATGAAGAAAAAGGTGAAATGCAAGAAATTGTAGAATTTTTAAAAAATCCTAAAAAATATACTGAAATGGGAGCA
>USTA01000014.1 GCA_900557475.1 uncultured Clostridium sp.
GGTTGTAACATTCCAGATGATACTACATTTCCTGTTGTTATCATCAGTGTCATCATTAATGGTATTAGTGAATTTGCAAATGAAGTTAAATTTTGAACTGCCTCTTTCATTTCAGTTATAATTGTAGAGAAGTTTGTCATTATTAATGTTACAATTAAAATATATTCTATGTAATATGCTATTTTTGAAACATTTTCATTTCCCAAGTTTTCACTTATAGCTTTTAAAATACTATGTATTATTACAATTACAATCACACTTCCTATTGTCTTTAGTGCTAAGCTTATATTATCCCCTAATATGGTAAATATAATATTTAAAATCATGTTATTATCTATTTTTCCGGCTTATGCTAGATGTAAATATTTCTCCTATGTCCAATTCTTCGAAACTTTCTTCCGTATATTTTTTTGAATCAGATAAAAAAGTAGCTATTCCTAAAGCATCTGTTTGAGAATTTATAATATTCTCTGCACTTGTTTCTGCATTAACATTTGGTGCTAACAAGTATACAATTAGTGCTACCTCCAATATTAACCAGTACTTTTTCATTAGTTCTTATTCTCCTTTTAAGGCAATACTTTTAAAATAGTTTCTATTAGCGCATTTATAATTGGTATAGAAAGTGATACTATTAAAATTTTTCCACCCACATCTACTTTACTCGCAATTGCACTTTCACCAGCATCTTTACATATGCATACTGCAAATTCTGTTAAAATAGCAATTCCTGTTATTTTTATAAGTATTTTTATAAAAGTACTATTTACATTTGTCTTATTTGCAATATTTTCAATCATATCTATTATTCCAGAAAGTGTACCTGATATCATAAATAAAATTATGAGTCCTGCTGCAATTGAAGCATAAATAGCAAATTCGGGTCTATATTGCTTAAGAATTATTATTACAATTAAAGCTATAAATGCCACTCCTATAATTTTGATAATTTCCATATAAAATTTCCTTTATAAATTAAACATTGTTCTAACTGCTTGAAATAAAGAGCTCACCTCTTTTATTACCATTGTAAGAACAATTATTAATCCCGCAAGTGTCGTCATCATTGCTTGATCTTCTCTTCCTGCTCTTACTAATACTTGATATAAAACTGCCACTAAAATCCCTATTGCAGCAATTTTAAATACTAAATCTATGTTCATCTTGTCCCCTCCACTACATTTTTATATTAGCACTATTACAATAGCAAGTCCTATTGTTGCACCTAAAGTTTTATACATTTTTTCATTTTTTGTTTTTTCTTTTTCTGCTTCCTTTATTTGTACATCTAGGAATTTAGAAGTAAGCCTAATTTCACTAACTTGTCCATCAACTGTTGTTTTTCCAAGCATCTTTGAAAGTCCTTTTAATATTTCATTATCTTCTTTTGTAAAAGCCGTATTTTCGTTTTTTAGTGCTTCTTCCCATGCCTCACCTGCCGAAGTACTATTCTCCTCCATTTTTATCGCCCCATCTTTAAAAATTTTTCCTATGTTTGGTTGCATTTTTGAGGCTATCTCTTTAAATACATCGGGAATAGGCTCATATGTAAATTTGATTTTTTCTTCAAAAAAATTTAATGCTCTTCTCATTTCTTTTAAGTCTTTTACTCTATTTGAGTATTTTTTAGATACTAAAAAACCTATGTAACTTGTCCCTAGTAAAATCATTATTAAAAATAAATATTTAAGTATTATCATATTCCACGCTTTCTATTAACTATAAATTTTCTTTTGTATATAATAATTATATTCGTACAAGTCCAATTTATTCCAAAATTTCATTTGCATTTTTATACATATTTTTATCCAATGTATAAATTTTAGATATTTTTCCCCTTTCTTTTAAAAATATTATTTTCTTAAATAATTTTTGTTCATATAATTTATTTAAAGCCTGGTTGTCTCTTAAAGTTTGTATACTATCTCCATGTGCTGAAAAAATTCCTTTTACCCCAGAACATATTCCATAATTAATAGCATCTAAATCTTCCATCGTACCTATTTCGTCAGCCACTATTACTTGCGGAGACATTGTTCTTACAGCTATTTTCATTCCCAAACTTTTTGTTATATTGTCTAAGACATCTGTCCTTAGTCCAATATCATTTTGTGGAATTCCTTTGTACATAGATGCAATTTCTCCTCTTTCATCAATTAAAGATACTGTAAAGCCCATATTGCTAATACTTCTTACTACATCTCTTAACATTGTTGTTTTTCCACACCCGTGGTTTAGAAACAATAAGCGTATTGTTTACTTCTTTACCTTCTACAATTTGTTTTACTGCTTCTTCTCCTGAACCAATTATTTCTCTTGCAATTCTAAAATTTAAAGAAGATATATAATTTACATTTACTATTTTTCCATCTTTCATTGCAATATTTCCAGTTATTCCAACTCTATGTCCTCCTTGCAAAGTTATATAACCATCACATATTTGGCTTTGATATGCATAAACCGAATTGTTACATAAACTTTGTAATATATTTATAATTTCAGTTTGAGTGACAATATGTTCTAATATATCTTCATGGTCTCTATATCTTAAAATTACTGCTCTATTTACTCTAATTCTAATTTCTTCTATACTATTTTCATTAATTGCAAAGCAAATATCTCTAGCTAGCACCCTTGTTATTGCACGTATATCCATATAACCCCTCCTCTTCTTGACTTTTACCAATTAGTTAAGCAACAATCTTACTAAACTGCCACAAAAAAAGTAGCTATATTAAATATATGCTACTTTTTTTATATTATTACTTAAATTTAAATTATTCTTCCCAATTGTGATACACATTCATAACATCATCTAAATCTTCTAAGTTGTCTATTAATCTTTGCATTTTCTCTGCACTTGCTTCATCTAATGCTACTGTTGTTGTTGGTACCATTTGTACTTCTGCTGTAACAAATTCAAGTCCTTCATTTTCTAAAGCTTCTCTTACAGCTGAAAAATCTGCTGGCTCTGTTGTTACTTCAAAACATTCGTCATCTGATTTTACATCTTCTGCTCCACTTTCTAGTGCTAGCATCATCATATCATCTTCGGTTTTATCAGTGGTTTCTCTATCTATAACTATTACACCTTTTTTGTTAAACATATATGATACACAACCTGTTGTTCCTAAATTTCCACCTGCTTTATCAAATACATGTCTTACATCTGCTGCTGTTCTGTTTTTATTATCTGTACTTGCTTCTACAATAAGTGCAACTCCACATGGTCCATATCCTTCATATGTCATTTCTTCGTATGTTTTGTTACTTCCTTCACCTGATGCTTTTTTTATTGCATTATTTATTGTATCATTCGGCATATTATTTGCCTTGCATTTTGCAATAACATCTTTTAATTTAGAATTACTTACTGGATCAGGTCCTCCTGCCTTTACGGCCAATAATATTTCTCTTCCTAATTTAGTAAATATTTTTCCTCTTGCTGCATCAGCTTTTCCTTTTTTAGCTTGTATGTTGTGCCATTTGCTATGTCCTGACATTGTTAATTCCTCCTTTATATTTTCTTACAGTAAACTGCTATGCTGTATTTTGATATTTTTTATTACTTTTACTATCATATCACATTTTTTCCTTTTTGTGTAGCCTATTTGAGTTTTTTATTTAACTTTTAATATTAGTAATACTATTAATACAATCTGCATTTTTTATCCCTTCAATTTAATAGAATTATTGTTATTCCTATTCACTCCTTAGTGCTAAGACAGGATCTTCATTTGCTGCTTTTTTAGATGGGATAATTCCTCCTATTAATGTTAAAAGTGTACTTAATATAATAAGTATAATTCCTGCCATTATTGGTAATGAAGCATTGATATTTGTTTGCCCCGAAATAGAATGTATTATCTGATTTATAGGAAGAAGCAATATTAAGGTAATTCCTATTCCAATAATTCCAGAAAGCAGTCCAATTATAAATGTTTCTGCATTAAACACTTCTCCTATATTACGCTTTGATGCACCTATTGCCCTTAAAATTCCTATTTCTTTTTTTCTTTCTAGAACGCTAATATAGGTTATAACTCCAATCATTATAGATGAAACTACTAACGAAATTGCTACAAATGCTACTAATACATAGCTGACTACATTTACTATTGTTGTTACTGAACTCATTAAAGTTCCTACTACATCAGTATAAGAAATTACTTTATCTTCTTCTCCTTCTTTTTCCATTTTTGCGTTATATTCATTTAAGCTTTTTAATATTTCTTCATTTGCTTCAAAGTCCTTGGGGTATATTGAAATTGCATATGGCTCTTTAGTATCTGCATAACCCAGCTTTTTCAAATTATTTTCATAGGTATTTTGCTCTTTTGACATTAATGCTTCAAATATTTCTGCCATTTCTTCTTCACTCATTTTCATATGAATAGCATTTGAAAAGGCTTTCGCGTCAAATGAAAATGCATTTACTATTGATTTACTCAATTTTGAAATACTCTTACTTATCTCATTTTCTAAAGTCTTGCCAAGATTTGCCATATATGTTTTCATATAATTTTGTATAATACTTGCAATTTGCTTATCTAACTTCTGTTCTTTTACTATATTTTCTAAATTATTACTAATAATTTTCTTTGCTTCTTCCGAGTTTAAGTATTCTTCTATATATTTATTTAAATCTTTTATTTGCGTAAGATTATTCTTTTTTGCATATTCTTCGTAACCATTTAAAACTTTAGTAAGAATAGTTTTTAGCTGCTCTTTTGTAATTGTAAAGTCTCCGTTTTCCTTAATAATTTTTTCTATTTCTTCTTTTAAAATCTTTCCTGCTTCTTTAGACTTTAAATACTTTGATAGGTTTTCACTTAAGTTTGTAATGTCCGCTTCTGGATGCTTTTTTACATATTCTTCATATCCTTTTAGAACATCGTTTATTAACTTTTTAATATCTTCACTTGATAATGAAAATTTAATTTGACTTAATACTTTGTTTAAGTCAAATTCAGGCATTCCTACTTTATTCATTAGGGTGCTTAAATTACTAAAGTCTACATTTATTTTTGATTGGTCAATTTTAACTGCTGATTTCATTGCATTTGCATCAACTTCAAACAATGAATTCATGTCCAAAGAACTTTTATTATTCCCATCTTCAAAACTTTTTCCGGTAAAAACATTTATATTTGGCTTTTCTAGTTGTGCTTTTACAATTTCACTACTTGCTGCTTTTTCCATAATGTGAGTTGTTAATGTGGCTGGATAATAAATTCCAGAAGAAAGCATTGCTCCTGTCGCACCTTCTTTTTTCTTAACAATTCCTACTATTTTTAAATCTTCACCATTTGCAACTTTATTTTTCATATATTCTTCATTTTCTGTTTTATCTTTCCATATCCCAAATTCAGAGTCATACTCATAGTAATCTGCATTATTTATTAATTTGAATGTTGTATTAAGTATATCTTCGTATGAATATTCACTATCCATACTTGGAATTTCTACATTTTCTTCATTCATGAATTGGCTTACCATTTTATCTAATTCTTCATAATCTCTAAGTCCCAATGTGTATAGCATAAAATCGCTAATATTTCCATTTGGTGTTAGTACTAATACACATTCATTATAGTTGGTAGGCCATTTCCCTGCTTGTATGTCATACTGGCTTTCAAATAAATCTTTATTACTAGGTAGTTCAAAAAATACATCTGTGCTCATCATACTAGACATCATACTATTTGAACTTATAGAAGAACCTATACCAAGACCTGAAAAAGATGTATCTGGATTTACCTTTCTTACTTTCTCCCCATTAAAACTATAAATTTGAGGAACTACATTAAATCTGTATTCTACTGCTTTTGCATAATCTTTTATTTTGGATTCGTCACTTTCTATATATTCCTTAAATGACTTTAGGTCATTAGAGCCTAGCCCAGAAAACATGCTTGTTAGCATATTTGTGACCTTTACATTATCTTCTTTTTTTTCTGTATCTTGAGAGCTAGTTTCTAGCATGGCTGAAATATTAAAACCTGAGGATTGAATTTGCAATGGATATTCTGAAAGTGTTTCTTCTTCTATTAATTTTATATAATTATTTACACCATTAGATAGGGATAATATTAATGCTATACCAATAATTCCAATAGAGCCAGCAAATGCGGTTAATATTGTTCTTCCTTTTTTGGTTTTTAAGTTATTAAAACTTAGTATTAATGATGTTATTAAAGACATTGATGTTTTTCCCATATTTTTATGTTTTACTATTTTATCTACTTCTTCTAACTCATATGGATTTGTATCTGCAAGTATCTTTCCGTCTTTTAAATTTACTATTCTAGTTGCATATTTTTCTGCTAATTCTGGATTATGTGTTACCATTACTACAAGCCTAGTTTTTGCCACTTCTTTTAGAAGTTCCATGACTTGAACAGTGGTTTCGCTATCTAGAGCCCCTGTTGGTTCATCTGCTAATAATATTTCCGGATTATTTACTAAGGCTCTTGCAATTGCTACTCTTTGCATTTGTCCACCAGACAACTGATTTGGCTTTTTATGTATCTGCTTAGCTAAACCCACTTCTTCTAACGCCTTAACTGCTCTAGTTCTTCTTTCATTTTTCGATACTCCAGAAATTGTTAGGGCTAATTCAACATTAGCTAAAATAGTTTGATGTGGAATTAAATTATAGCTTTGAAATACGAATCCAATTGTATGGTTACGATATGAATCCCAATCTCTGTCTTTATATTTTTTAGTAGAGATTTCATTTATAATTAAGTCACCTTTATCATATCTATCTAATCCCCCAATAATATTAAGTAAGGTGGTTTTTCCCGAACCGCTTGGTCCTAAAATAGCAACAAACTCATTATCTCTTAGGTTTAAACTCACATCATCTAACGCTTTTTGCACTAAATTTCCTGTTTTATATTCTTTAAAAATATTTTTAATTTGTAACATTTATTTTTGTCTCCTTATAAGGTTACATCTATATATTATGCATATTTTAGCATAACAATTATTTAATTACTAGTTCTTCAAATTTATTATATATGCCCAAATCCTTTTTCTTCATATTAATTGGTCTTAGATTTTTGTCTGTAAAACAATGTTTTGTATATGCTTCTATAACCACATTATTTGAATTTTTTTCTATTACATTGTATTTAACAGTCATTCTTACTCCATTATATTCAGAAATATATGGCTCTATTATTATTGTATCTCCACTTGTTACATGATTTTTGTATTTACAATTCACTTCTAATGTTGGAATTGTGTATCCTTCACTTTCTAATTTTTCCATAGGAATTCCTGCCTCTTCCATCCACCTACTTCTAGCCTCTTCTAAAAATCTTATATAATTTGAGTGGTGCACCACTCCCATTTTATCTGTTTCATAATAATTAATTTTTCTTTCATATTTAAATTGTTTTTCCATTTTTTATCCTCTCATTTCTTTATTCTATTATATTTACTTCAAGTAATTTTGCGAGTTCTAAAGCTTGAAGCGTATTAACTGTGCTTCCCTTTATATCTTGAATGCCTACACTTATTCCATCAATTTCGCTTTTAGAAAAATCAATTCCATATAGACTTGTTTTAAAAAATTGTGCCATTTTTAGATCTACTTCTTCTAGTTTTATTCCTTTTAGCTTGTTTTCACTAAAGCTAGTATTTCTTAATATAGAATCTTTAAATAAAACTTTCTCAATACTCGCTAATGAAAAATTTACATATTGCATATTGCTTTCATATACATTAACATTATAAAGTCTTGTCTCTGCAAAATTTGAGCCTATTAGTTTACAATTTTCGAATTTACATCGTATAAAACTACTATTTTCAAATGAGGTATTAGAAAAATTACAATTTTCGAATAAAATATCTGTAAATTCATTTTTTTCTAAATTACTATTTAAAATAGTAATATTTGACATTATCCCTTTGTTAAAACTTCTATCTACTAAATTTATGTTCTCTTTATTCAAATTTTCCATAAGAAAATTGCTAAGTTCTTCATCTTCTCTAATATCTAAATTAACTACTTTTTCTAAGTTTTCTCTTAGTAATCTCACTTTTAATATTACTCCTTTTGTTTTTTTCTAATATATGATAACACAAATTAATTAAAATTCCCACCCATTTATTTACTTTTTTTTAAAATCCATATATAATATTTTACATGGAAAGATATAGACATTTAAATAAATTTTTAATAGAAAAATTTGGAGAAAGAACCCTAAAAATATGTATTGATGGAGGGTTTACTTGTCCTAATCGAGATGGCAGTATTTCAACAAGTCGGATGCATTTTTTGTTCTAATAGAGGTGCTGGAGAACATTTAAATAATCTTCTTAGTATCAAAGACCAAGTAACTAGCTTTTTAAATAGTTACCGTGGTGAAAGGGCAAATAAATTTATAGCATATTTTCAAAACTTTACAAACACTTATGGAACGCTAGAAGAGTTAAAGGAAAAATATGATTCTGCTTTAGTAGATGATAGAATTGTTTCATTAGCTGTTGCAACTAGACCTGATTGTATAACAGAGGATATAGCAAAATTGTTACAAAGTTATTCTAATAAGTACTATGTTTTTGTTGAGTTAGGACTTCAAACTTCAAGTGATATTACTGCAAAATTAATTAATAGAGGCTATAAAAGTGAAGACTTTACTAATGCTGTTAATATTTTAAATAAATATAATATTGATGTTGTTACACATATTATGGTTGGTCTTCCAAATGAAATTAAAAATGACTTAATAAATACTATAACTTTTTTAAATAATCATAATATCCAAGGGTTAAAAATCCATTCTACATATATTGTAAAAGATACTAAACTTAATAATTTATATGAAATGGGTAAATACTTGCCTATTTCATTCGAAGAATATTTGGACTCCTTAACATATATTTTGACACATATTTCACCAAATATTGTAATTCATAAAATAACTGGAGATGCACCAAAAGATAAATTAGTTGCTCCTAGCTGGAATATTCATAAAAAGTGGGTTTTAAATGGCATTCAAAAAATTATGGATGAACAAAATTTATATCAAGGCATGTATTATCCTCTTAAGGATATTTAAAATTATATTTATATATTTGTGCACAATTGTTTAAAAAAGAATACAGAAATCTGTATTCTTTTTTCATGTTATAGTTCAAATTGACTATTATATAATTCTGCATAAGCTCCGTTTTTTTCCATAAGTTCATCATGGGTTCCTTGCTCTATTATATTTCCCTCTTTCATAACTAAAATTAAATCAGCATTTTTTATTGTAGATAATCTATGAGCTATTATGAATGATGTTCTTCCTTCTGTTAATTTGTCCATAGCATCTTGGACAAGTTCTTCCGTTCTTGTATCAACATTTGATGTCGCTTCATCTAAAATTAAGAATGGGCTTTCTTCTATCATTCCTCTTGCAATTGTAAGTAATTGTCTTTGTCCGCTAGATACACTGTCATTATCTCCAAGTACTGAATCATAGCCATTTGGAAGAGTTTTTATAAAGTGGTCTAATCCAATTTCTTTGCAAACTTCTTTTACTTTTTCGTCACTAATATGTTCTCTGTTGTAAATAATGTTTTCTTTTACCGTTCCATTAAATAGCCATGTATCTTGCAATACCATTGTAAATAGGCTATGAACATTTTCTCTTGATAGTTCATTAATTGATATTCCATCAATTTTTATATCTCCAGAATGAATATCATAAAATTTCATAAGTAAATTTACCATTGTAGTTTTTCCAGCACCAGTTGGTCCTACAATTGCAACTTTTTGTCCTGGAAGTGCTTTTGCTGTAAAGTTGTTTATAATTGTTTTTCCATCTTCGTCATATTTGAATGAAACATTATTAAATTCAATTTCGCCTTTAACTTTGCTCTTATCTAATACTTTTGTAATTTCTTTTTGATCGCTCATCTCTTTTTCATCTAAGAATTCAAAAACTCTTTCAGATGCTGCTGCTGTTGATTGAAGCTGTGTTAATCCTTGTGCTATTTGAGAAAGTGGTGATGTAAATAGTCTAACATATGTTATAAATGCAACTATTACACCAAATGAAATATATCCATTCATTGTTAAAAGAGCTCCTACAATACAAACTGAAACATATCCTAGATTTCCAATAAAGTTCATCATAGGTTGCATTATACCAGACAAAAATTGGCTCTTTCTATTTGCAGTACATACTTTTTGATTATATTCATCAAATTTTCTTCTTGATTCTTCTTTACCGTTATATACCTTTACAACATTTAATCCTGAATATACTTCTTCTATATGACCATTCAAATTTCCTAATTCTTCTTGTTTTGCAACAAAGTATTTTTGTGATTTCTTTAGAATAACTGTCATACCCGAAAATCCTATAAGTGATGATAATATAGCAGTTATGGCCATTACCCAGTTAGTTGCAAACATCATTATAATAGTACCAATAAGAAGAGCTATAGC
>USTA01000015.1 GCA_900557475.1 uncultured Clostridium sp.
GTATAGAAAAGGCCGGAGACGGGCCGCTCTTTTAGGGATCACAGCCGGATGTGTTGGGGCGGCAGTGTTTTTAGGCGTATCTGTGAAGTTGTACCGGGAGCGGAAGGATGCAGAGGCAATGATCGAAAGTCGTCATGCCGCCTGGGAGCAGAATACGGCAGGGGAGTCTTCTGATCCACCGGAAGCCGGTCCAGATCCGGAAAAAATGCTTTCCGAGGCTGCCGTTTCCTGGAATGGAAAGGAGTACCGGCGCAATACCTATATGAAGGCAGTCCTTTGTATGGGGGTGGACCGGGAAAATACCATGACCGGAGGTGAGGAGCCGGGACAGCGGGGGCAGGCAGATGGGATCTTCCTTGCGGCCTGGGATACGGCGAGAAATGGGCTTAAGATCTTAATGATCCCCAGAGATGCCATGACATACCTGACCCCGGTAAGCTGGGATGGAACCGTCCGGGATGAGGAATACGACCACATTACTCTGGCGTTTTCCTATGGAGACGGGTATGTGAAAAGCTGTGAAAACATGGTCAGGGAAGTGGAAGAGATGTTTAAGGGACTTCACGTGGACCATTACATGGCGACCGATCTTTCCGCTGTGGGAATATTAAACGAGGCAGTGGGAGGCGTTACAGTTACCATTCCAGCGGGACTTTCCGCTGCGGATCCCCAGTTCCAGGAAGGAAGCCGGATCACCCTGAAAGGAGATCAGGCGGAGGCGTTTGTCCGTTACAGGGATACAAAAGAGGATCATTCTGCGCTGTACAGGACGCTGCGCAGCCAGGAGTTTATCACAGGCTTCTTTGACGCGGCACAGAAAATGGCAGAAACCGACAGCCAGACAGTTCCCCGTCTTTTTGAACTGACAGAAGAATATATGATCACAGATATGGCAAAGGACCAGTATATGGGCATGGTGGCGGATATCCTTGCTTCAGAAGATCTGACTTCGGATCATTTTTATGTACTTCCTGGAAGGGCGGTGGTGACGGAAACGTATGATGAATATCATGTGGACGAAGACGCAATGACAGAGCTTCTCCTGGAGCTTTTTTACCGGGAGGCATAAAACGTGTATCGAACAGCGACACGCTGATTCATAAAAATAGGAAGAGGAGAAAATGGAAATGAAAAAGAAATTTCTGGTGGAATGAAAAACACAACAAATAATATAATGGAAATTACCGCTGTTTTAGAGGCTCTTAAAACTTTAAAGTTTCCTTGTGAAGTCGACCTTTTTAGCGATAGTGCTTATGTTGTTAATTGTTTTTTACAAGGATGGATTTATAATTGGATAAAAAAAGGTTGGAAAACTGCCTCTGGCGAACCTGTAAAAAACAGAGAACTTTGGGAAGAGCTTTTATTTCTTACTAAAATTCATAAAGTCAATTTTCATAAAGTTAAAGGACATGCAGATAATAAATATAATAATAGATGTGATGAGCTTGCTCGCATGGCAGTACCTAAAGATTAGTGTTATAAATAAGATATTTGAGGCGGTATGCCGATGCCATAGGTTTTAGACCTATGATGAAAAGTAAAATAGCTTAATACTTGATGACAAGTGTTAAGCTATTATTTTTCTCATTCTGCAGAAACTAACCAATATTATATAATTTATTTAGTAACATTATACATTTGCTAGTCTTCATTCATTTTATAAGTTTCGCCTTTCACTTCTGAATAGAAAGGCACAAAAAAATCAACCTTTTACAGTTGATTCAATCGTTTCGTCTGATGCGACGCTTTTACCTTATGGAGCCTACAACGGGAATTGAACCCGTGACCTCAGCCTTACCAAGGCTGCACTCTACCTACTGAGCTATATAGGCATATATATTTACAAATGATTTTCATTTGTAAATCAAGTTAAATTTTCTATATTTTTAGCTGTTTTTTTGCGAATTCGTTGAATTGCATTATCTACTGATTTTACTGGCGAATTTAAACTTTCTGCGATTTGCATATATGTTTGGCCATCTATAAATCTAAATAACACCTTTTTTTCAAAATCACTAAGTGATTCTTCTATTGTTTTTTCTACTTGCTTATAGTATTCGTTTTTAGTTACGGTTTCTAATGGATCTTCTATTGCATTCGCGTCTAAAACTTCTATTAGTTCTCCCTCTTCGTCTCCATTTTCATTCTCATAATTTGATGAGTTAAGTGATAAATATGAATTAAGTGGTATATGCTTTTGCCTATTTGAGCCTTTTATAGCAGTTATAATTTGTCTTTCTATGCAAAGATTTGCAAATGTTTTAAATGAATTTTGTTTTTCTTTATCAAAATTTTTTACTGCTTTATATAATCCGATTAGTCCTTCTTGAACTATATCATCCTTCTCTGCCCCACTTATATAGTATTTACTTACTTTCATGTTAACAACATCTTTGTATCTATCCATCAAAAAATTTAGAGCACATTTATCATTAGCTCTTATTTTTGTAATAAGTTCTTCATCAGTCATATTGTCATTTATTTCTTTTGAAAAGAAAACGTTGTTGTTTGCCATTTAACTTATGTCCTCCAATGTTTTACCATTGTATTATATTTATTAAATTCTTTATTGTCAATACATTTTTACTATTTTTATTGTTTTTTCAGCTTTTTTGTGCTATTATTAGCATGGTTTATTTATCGGTTTTAAAAGACCTAAATATAAATTAAAAATCAAGATAAGGATATATTATGGCGTTTGATGGAATTGTATTAAAAAAGATTATTGATGAACTGAATGTTTTAGTTCATGGCAAAGTAAATAGAATATTTGAACCAACTAAAAATGAGCTTATTTTTAGTATTTATTCTAATGGTAAAACTTATGCATTAAATATAGATATTAGTGCTAATAATTATAGATTACATTTAACAACAAATGAGAAGTCTAATCCATATGTAGCTCCTAATTTTTGTATGCTCCTTAGAAAATATTTAATTGGTAGTAAAATATCTAAAATATATATGCATGGCTTAGAAAGAATCGCGTATATAGAATTTGAAACTTTTAATGAGATGAATGATAAAATTTTTAGAACTCTTGCTATTGAGCTAATGGGAAAATACAGTAATGCTATTCTTTTAACTGCTGAAAATACAATAATAGATGCTCTAAAAAGGTTTGATAATAATTCTCTTGATACTTCAAGATGTATTATGCCTGCTAGAAAATATATAGAGCCTCATTCAGATAAATTGGATTTTACTAGTATGTCTCAAAAAGATTTTATATCTGAGTGTATGAATACAGGTATTCACACTTTAGATACTTTAATTCCATCAAAATTTGTTGGAATTAGTAAACTGTTTATTCAGAGCTCTTTAGAAAATTTAAAACTTTCTAATACTGTTTCTGAGAATAGTTTAAAAAGCTTATATGATTATATCTCTAATATAATTATGAATGATGCTATTATTAGAAATTATAAAAACAATTATACAATACTTCCTTATGAAAAAATAGATTCATTACAAAACAATTTCTTTTTAGATGATTTTTATTATAATAAATTTCAAGATGAATATTTTAAGTCATATAGGAATAATCTACTTAAGATAATTAATTGTACTTTAGATAAAATAGTAAAAAAATTTGATAATATTAATAGAAAACTTGATGATTGCAAAGATATTGATTCCCTTAAAATTTATGGTGAACTTTTGCTTGCTAATATTTATAAAATAGATACTTTGAAAATTTCAGATAATTATGTATTAGTAGAAAATTATTATGAGAATAATGCCATTACAAGAATATCTATTGATAATACAATTTCTACTTCTAAAAACGCCGAAAATTACTTTAAAAAATATAATAAGAAAAAGAATACCCTTGCAGTTGTAAATGCCCAAAAAAAGGATTGTGAGAAAGAATTAGACTATTTAGAAAGCTTAACTTATGAATTAGATAATGCTACTGATTTTAATTCAGTTACAGAAATATATAATGAAATATCTGAAAGTTTACTTTTTAATGATAATTTAGAAAAAATAAGTGGCAAAACCCAAAAGAAAAATGTTTCTACTTCTAGTATTGATAATTATATGCGATTAAAAATTGATAATTACGTAGTTTTAGTTGGAAAAAATAATAGGCAAAATGATTATTTAACAACGAAAATAGCTAAGTCAAATGATTATTGGTTCCATACGAAAGATATTCATGGTAGCCATGTTATTTTAAGAACAAATGGAGGGGATATGCCTAAACAAGAAACCATATTAAAGTGTGCTTCTATTGCTGCTTACCACAGTAAAGCGAAATTTTCTTCACATGTTCCAGTTGACTATACTTTAATAAAATATGTAAAAAAGCCAACAGGTAGCGTTCCTGGATATGTTATCTATACTAATAATAAAACTGTATTTGTTGAACCATCCTCTTTATATACTAATGGCTAAATTATAATAGGACATATATGCAAAGTTAAAAAAAAGGAATAAATAAGTTTTATAAATTACATAAAACTTTATTTATTCCTTTTATATATTCACACAAATTTACGCACAAAATAAATTTTAGTTTTTCTCTTCTGGCGGATGTAAAAATGCATCTATTTCTTCATCTTTTCTAATTTCATCAGTTAAAAATATATCTGCTTTTTTATTTTGTTTTATTGCAGCCATTGCTACATCTTTATCTCCTCTTAGTCTCTTGCTTGCATATTTTACTATTATCCCTTTATTTGATACTGCTGCAAGCACAACGTCTTTATCATCTCTTAAGTTTTTGCTTGCATAATAAAGTAATTGTCCATCTTTTGTTACAGCTTTTAACATTAAATCTTTATCGTCAAATAGTTTATCTGAAGCATATGCTAAAACCCAAGCCGCATCGTCTTCTAATGCTTTTATCATAAACTCTTTACTTTCTGAATTTAATTCTGCATCTTCTATTTTATATTCTACTTCTTCTATTTCCTCTTTTTCATTCATTTTAGCTCACCTTTTACCTTAGTTTTAAAACAAATTTATGTTTCTACTTTATATTCAATGTTTTCTACAAAAGGAAACATTTCTTTTACAGCTTTTCTAGTAATCATTGCTCTTGCAGGTACTGGATTTTTGCTCATTTGTTCTACTAATTCTTGCATATAGCAATTTTCTCTAACTTTATATAAAACATATCTATTCCTAACATAGTCAAATAATATTTTATATCCATCGTCTAAGTCTTTTGAAAATCGCTTAAAATCATATTTCTCTTCCATATATGTGGGCTCCTTTTATATACTATTTTATAAGTTTCTCAAATTCTTCTTCACTTATTACTGTTACTCCCAATTTTTGCGCTTTGTCTAATTTAGAGCCTGCCTCTTCTCCAGCTAAAACATATGTTGTTTTCTTAGATACACTTGCAGAAGTTTTTCCTCCAAATTTTTCTATAATATCACTTGCTTCTGTTCTTGAATATTTAGATAAGCTTCCTGTTAAAACAAAAGTTTGTCCTTCGAATCTGTTATCTGCTCCTTCTTCTTTTTTCTTTTCCATATTTACCCCAGCCAATTTTAATCTTTTTACTAGATCAATAGTCTGGCTCTGTCTAAAGAAATCGTATATACTGCTTGCAATTACTTCTCCTATATCCTCTTTAGTTTCTAAGTCAAAAGCAGTTGCATCCATTAAGTTATCCAATGTTTCATATTTTTTAGCTATGTCTTTTGCAAGTTTTTTTCCAACATGTCTAATTCCAAATGCAGTAATTAGATTTTCCAAATCCCTTTTCTTACTTTCATTTATTGCATTTATCAAATTTTCTGCAAATTTCTTTCCATTTTTTTTAAGTGAACTTACATCTTCTAAAGTTAACGAATATATATCTGCAATATCTTTTATTAACCCTTTTTCTAACAATTGCTCAACAATTTTATATCCAAGACCTGCTATATCCATCCCTTCATTTGATGCAAAATGTACTATATTTCTTAATGCCTTTGCACTACATTCAATACCAGTACACCTAATTGCTACTTCGCCTTCTTCTCTTACAGCTTTTGCTCCACATACTGGACATTTTTTTGGCATTTCAAAGTCTTTTTCAGTTCCAGTTCTTTTTTCTTTTAATACGTCTACAACTTCTGGTATAACATCCCCTTGTTTTTGGATTATAACATGGTCCCCTATCTTTAGCCCTTTTTCTATAATGAAATCCTCATTATGTAGAGTCGTTTTTGATATCGTTGAACCTGCCACCTTTACTGGTTCTAAAATAGCCATTGGTGTTATGACTCCAGTTCTCCCTACTTGGCAAATTATATCTTTTAAAATAGTTTCTTTCTTTTCAGGCGGATATTTATATGCAATTGCCCATTTAGGCACTTTTGATGTTGTTCCAAGTTCTTCTCTAAATTTTAGATTATCTACTTTTATAACTGCACCATCAATTCCAAACGATAGTTGTTCCCTATTTTCTCCTATCTCTTTTATTGCACTTAAAGCTTCCTCTATATTAGCACATAATTTTCTAAATGGTACAACATTAAATCCTAAATCAGCTAAATAATTTAGTCCTTCAAAATGTGAATTGAACTGTTTTCCTTCTATTTTTTGAATATTAAATATATATATATCCAATGGTCTTTTAGCAGTTACTTTTGAATCTAGCTGCCTAAGTGACCCTGCTGCTGCATTTCTTGCATTTGCAAAAAGAGGCTGACCTAATATTTCTCTTTCCTCATTTAATTTTTCAAACTCTTCTTTACCTATAAATACTTCCCCTCTAACAGTTAAGTCAATTTTTTCTTTTAGCTTGTGAGGAATTGATTTTATTGTCTTTGCATTTAGCGTTATTTCTTCTCCAACAAGTCCATCTCCCCTTGTAGCAGCTTCTACTAATATTCCATTTTCGTATTTAATTGCACATGAAAGCCCATCTATTTTTGTTTCTACACAATAAGAAGTCTCTTCATTAAATTCCTCTGCCTTTTCTTTTATTCTTTTATCAAAATCATATAATTCTTCAAAAGAAAAAATATCTTGCAGGCTTTGGAGTGGAACTTCATGTACTATTTTTTTAAACTCTTCATTTACATGTCCTCCAACTTTTTGAGTTGGTGATTCTTTTGTAATAAGTCCTGGATTTTCTTTTTCTAATTTTTTTAGTTCATTCATTAACATATCATATTCATAGTCAGATATTTCTGGCTTATCTTCATCATAATATTTTTTCGAATGATAATTTATTATTTTTCGTAACTCTTCTATTCTTTCTTTTGCTTCCATGCTTCCTCCTAGGCGAACTATTTAATATCTTTTAGTATATCTTTTCCACCTTTTAAATATTCATATCCTGAAAATATTGTTGCAATTGTACAAGCAGTCATTAAAATTGTTGATATTAAATTTACTATAAAAGCAGCACTATTTAAATTTGCACTAAAAATTGCTCCAAATGCATTATTATCTATAAAGGCTACTGTTATTGCTAACATTTGAGTCACTGTTTTAAGTTTTCCCCAAAAGTTTGCCGCAATTACTTTTCCATTTTTTTCTGCTGCAATTAGTCTATATCCAGACACAGCAAATTCTCTAGTTATTATTATAATTGGAATAAGTGCTGGCAATCTTCCTGCTTCTACTAATATTAGCATTGCTGAAATAACTAATATTTTGTCTGCAATTGGATCTAAGAATTTTCCGAAATTAGTTATTTGATTGTTCTTACGGGCAAGATATCCATCTAATTTGTCAGTAAGAGACCCTATTATAAATATAATATCCATAATTATAAAATTAAGAGGTATTCCTAATATATTTGTATCAAAATTTATAAAAGATATCGCCACCATTATTGGTACTAATATTATTCTAAAAATTGTAAGTTTGTTAGGTAAATTCATTTTTTCATCCTTTCCAATAGATTAAAAAGTAACTTTCTACTTTTATTCTATTATATTTGCTGTTTCATTATTTATTACATTTGATTTATCATTTTTAGTTTCAGAAACTAAGTTTCCTAGTTGATCTATTAAATTTGTTAAAGTTTGCATATCTTCTCCAAATAATTTCCAATCATAATTTTTACTAGAGTTTTTTACATTGTCATTAGCTTTTATAATTTCTTTTACCAAACCTTCTATGCTATCTGTATTAGTAATGTTTATATTTCCTGCTGATTTAGAAAGTAAATTCGCTAATGCTTCACCCAATGTATTTCCTATTGCAATTTTATTTCCAGAAGCAACTACAACTCTTTTTAATGTTGGTTTTTGCTGTGTTGTTTCATTAATTAATTGTTGGAAAATCGGTTCAACATACAAAATTGTGTTATCAATTGGAACAGCTATTAATGATTTAATTATTTTTGTTCCACTAACATTTAGGCTTGCTATTTCTGACCAAATATTTTCATCTTGATTAATTTGAGTCTCTATTTGCATTGGACCTAGTACATTGCTATCTGCTGGAAATTCATATAATCTAAGTTTTGACTCACCATTTTCATATGTTCCTACCATGTATGAAATCATATTTTGCTTTCCATAAGGTGTAAATGGTAATATTAAACCTAAAATTTCTTCATCTTTATCAGTCAACTTACACATTGTATAGTAGCTATCCATCTCTGATGCTGTTTTTCCATTACTGTTTGATTTAGCAATTTGCCAAATATCATTTCCTCTATATAGTACCTCTGGTTGTATATTATGATATTTTTGCATTATCTTTGCTTGAATATTATATAAATATTTTGGATATACAAAATGTTTACTTATATCTGATGGTATTGTCTCGTCTTTACTTGCAAAAAGTCCTGGATACATAGTGTTATAAGCCATTACAATTGGATCAGTTCTATCTGTTATATAAAACTTCATTGTTCCATCAAAAGCATTAACAATAACCTTAACTGAATTACGTATATAATTTATTATATGTCCATTTTCTAATTCAAGTTGCTGTGAGAATGGATAACTATTTGATGTTGTATATGCATCTATTACCCAGTATTGTTCTCCTGCATCATCAATTACTAAATAAGGATTTTCATCATATGTTAGATATGGCATGATTGTTTTTGCACGATCTAATATGTTTCTATTTGTAATTATCCTACTTTCATCATTAACACTACCTGAAAAGGCAAGCTTCAAATCTCCTTCTTTAATTCCTAAAATAATTCTGTCAAAGAAATTTAATACAAGTCCAGCATCTCCTGTATATGTATAAGTTTGTTCATTACCTGTTTCTAAGTCTAAATAGTCAAATTCATTTTCGCTATTAGGATTGATTACAACTGCGTCTTTTGTTTCCATTCCAAAATAAATTCTAGGTTCTGAAATACTAATTGGACTATTTTTTGTATTTCCAAATTCTTTTTGAATGTTTTCTAAGTTACCTTCTTTATCTGTTTTTCCAGCACTTGTTATAACAGAACCATATCCATGAGTATATTCATATGTTTTGTTTGAATATGTTGTATTTTTATTTGAAATTTCTCTTGGTGTTACATATACAAGTGTTGGTAAATTATTTATTTCATAATTTTGAATTTGTGTATTTCTAAATGTATAATATCCTTTTGCAGTTTGACTACTTTCTAAGTCTTGTAAAACATTACTACTACTTACAATTCCTATATTATTTATTACATTTTTGTATTTTTCGATTTCATTGTCAGATATTGTACCACTATACGGAACATTTTCTTCTGAAATATTTATTCCATATGCAATCTTTGTCTGTTTTATATTTTCTTCTATATATTTTTGGTTTTTATCCAACTCATTTGAACCAACAAATATTAATTGATATCCTGCAAGCGTTACTGCTAGCATAACTAAATATACTGGTACAATTAGAAGGTTTCCCAAAACTCTTCTTGTACTTTTTTCTCTTAATGATTTATAAGCTCTAAAGATAGAATAGACTGTCAAAACTCCTAGTATTACATACCCCCACAATTTTACAGTTACATCTGAAACTCCTGCACCATATAATTGATACTCTGCTGCATCACTTAGTTCTATACTTAAAAACTTTTCGTTTCCTATATTTTGAACCATTCCAAAAATAATCATAAGTCCTAATAAAATTGCTATTAATTTTACTCTAGAACCTACTTTTCCAATAATATCACATTTTCTTATTGACTCTCTATCTACTCCCTCAAAGCTTTTATTTAAAACAATTAATGAGTATATAACTGTGTATATAATAGTAGCAACAACAACTACTAGTAAGTATATAATTATTGTATTTATTAATGGTCTTACAAACATAAAATATGATATATCTAAATTAAAGACCTTGTCTGCTAGCCCAAACTTAGAG
>USTA01000016.1 GCA_900557475.1 uncultured Clostridium sp.
ATAACGGAGCAATAAATGCAAACTTAAATGCAGGACAAAGCCACACAATTCCCGCGGGTTACACAACAGGAGGAAGAGTAACAGCAAACAGTTTAGCAAGTCAAACTGTGGGAACTGCGACAGCAAATAATTTATCAAACGGAGTAACCGCATGGGTAAATGGACAAAAAATAACAGGAAATGGAACAGATGTAAATAATTCATATAATAATGGATATAATGCTGGAGCAACATCGGCTCAAGCTAATATGCAGTATTCTGTAACAAATGGAGCAACAACTTTTCAAATTCCGGCAAATTTTAAAAAGGCATATGTAACAGCAATGTATCGAGGAGGTGGAGGAGAACCAGCATTTTCACAAAATATTACTTTATCGGGAACCGCAATAAAAACATATAAAACAGAAAGTACATCGATTGGAGACTGAAATCAGACATGTGATGCAGTTTTTAGCATAGAACTAAATGGTCAAGGGGGAACTATAATAATAACACCACATTTAGTAGGAGATAACCGTATTTTGGATGGACACGCGATGGTTGTTTACTACTAATAGAAAGTTAATATAAATAGTAAAAAGACTCCAATTTTGGAGCCTTTTTAGACTTTTAGTTTTTTTATAATTTTAATTTCTTTATAAAGTTTATCAATTCTATCTTTTCTAATAACTAATGCATTTTCATATTCAGACAAAACTTGTTTATAATTTTCTAAAGTTTCCCCCTGCTCTAAAAGCAGCTTCATGCCAGCTGTATAATAATCTTTAGTAGAAGGTTTTTTAGCAGTGTCCCTCTTTTTTTCATATTTTTCAATTGTTTGTAATCTTTTTATTTGAGATTTTATATAATCAACATAATTCATGACACAACTTATTTCATAAAGAGTATCATCAATAACTACTTTAAATAGAGCTCTTAAAGGTTTTGGATTTATTTTTCCAAGCTGTTCATTTTGCTTAAGTTGATCAAGTGCAATAACATCTTTGCTAGGAAGTGCATCTTGGATTAAATCTTGAAGTGTAGCTGAAATATTAACATGAGTGGTATATTGCCTTTTAGTAACAATAGCATCATATTCATCTGCTACTCTAATAATTTGAGCAGAATATGGAATATCGGGTTTTCTAAGACCTCTAGGATATCCAGTTCCATTTAAAGCTTCATGATGGTACCATGGGCCATCAGAGTACGGTCTTAAAGATAAATCTTCCATACAATAATTATATCCCAATGTTGTATGAGATTTCATTATTGCATATTCTTCATCTGTAAGCCTACCAGGTTTATTTAATATTTCTTTTGGAATAAACAGTTTTCCAATATCATGTATATATGCCGCTAAAATGCAGTGAATAGTAAACTGACTTCTACAACGCATATATTGACAAATTCTACCTACTAGGTTAGCTACATTTTCACTATGTCTTTTAGTAAACATATCCATACTATCCATAACTATTAAATGGTCTTTTAAAGCATAGTCAAGCTCATGTACTTTTAAATTAGTAGGACTATAAAAGTCATATTTTTCCTCTAACATATACTTCTCCTTTGAATATCATTAATATATCATTATACACAATAGAATTCAATAAAAAATATATTAAATTTTAATGACAAAAACATATATTTGTGATATATTATTTCCAAAAGAATTGGATTATATAAATATAAAATTGGTTATAAGAAAATTACAAATAAAAAACAAAATACAATATAAAGGAAAATAAAAATGAAAAACATATTAATACATTGTGCAATGGAAAAAGAAGCAAAGCAAGTAGCAAATAAACTTAACTTAATAGAAAATAAAAATAAAGAATATATAGGAATTCAAAAAGCTTACTTAGGGGAATTGGAAAATAAAAAAGTGAGCTTAATTGTAACTGGAATAGGTAAGCAAAAATCGGCAATTGGACTAACAGAGTATTTAGCAAAAGAAGAAAAGCCAGATTTAATTATAAATATTGGTTTTGCTGGATCAACTTTATCTAAAATAGGAACATGGGTATGTATAAATAAGTCATACAACTTTGATTGGAAAATAGAGGGCGAAGAAAAATATAGTATGAAAGATTTAGGAAACCAAGATTTAATAATGGTAAACTCAATTCCAAACTTGCCATGTTATAGTGCAGAGTCTTTTGTGACAAATTCAGACATAGAAGAAAATGTAATTTTTGATATGGAATTACACTCAGTAAATATTATTGCAGATATGTATAAAATTCCATTAATGTCATTAAAGAAGGTAACAGATAATCTAAGCTTAGAGGACTATTATGAAAACATAGAAAATATAATTGAACTTGAAAGTTGTGTAAAATATATAAAAGAAGCAATAGCTAGTAATTAAAATGCTTACTAGAAATGGAGAAAAATATGTATTTAAAGAGATTAGAAATGCAAGGATTTAAATCGTTTGCAGATAAAACAGTATTTGAATTTAAGGAAGGTATCACTGGAGTTATAGGACCAAATGGTTCTGGTAAGAGTAACATTTCCGATGCTATTCGTTGGGTACTAGGTGAGCAAAGTATGAAATCATTAAGAGGAGCAAAATCAGAAGATATCATTTTTGCAGGTACACAAAATAGGAAATCATTGGGGTTTGCAGAAGTAAATATGGTAATAGACAATGAAGACGGAAGCCTTCCAATTGAGTATTCAGAAGTAACAGTAACAAGAAGAATATATAGAACTGGTGAGGCAGGATACTTTATCAATAAAGTACCTTGCAGACTAAAAGATATATTAGAACTTTTTATGGATACAGGAATAGGAAAGGATGGATATTCAATAATAGGTCAAGGAAAAATAGACGAAATATTGAGTAATAAATCTGAAGATAGAAGACATATTTTTGAAGAAGCAGCAGGAATTGTTAAGTATAGAACAAGAAGGGATGAAACAGAAAAAAAATTAGAGCAAACAAAAGTAAATTTAATTAGAATAAATGATATTTTAGCAGAGATAGAAGCAAATATAGAACCATTAAAAAATCAGGCAGAAAAAGCAAAGAAATTTTTAAGCTTGAGGGAAGAATTAAAAAGTGTAGAAGTTGGTCTTTTCGTATATAAGATAGACTTATATAAAAAGAAATTAGTGGATCTAGCAGAGAACAAAGAAATCTTTGAAAATCAAAGTAATAGTGAAGAAGAAAAATTAAATAATCTTCAAAAACTAAAAGAAGAGCTAAAAGAGCAAATAGAATTAGCTTCAAACGAAATAGAGAGAATACAAACACTTGGGTTTGAAAGCAAAAATAAAATAGAAAAATTAAATTCAGATATAAATATTAGTAAAGAAAAGATATTTAACAATTTGCAAAATAAAGAAAGATTAGAAAGTGAGATAAATCAAGGAAGAAATGATATAGAGTATCTTAAGGAAGAAAGACAAGCAAAAGTAGAAAAAAAGGCAAACCTAGAAAATAATAAAGAAAAATTTGAAAAGGAATTAAAAGAAAAAGAGGAGAAGTTAAATAAACTAACAGAAAAACTAACGGGAAAAGAACTTGAAATTGAAGGAAAGAAAAGAATAGTAGATGAATGTAAAGAAGAAAAATACAATATTCAAAATGAAATTACAGAAAAGGAAGTGAATTTTACTAATTTAGAAAACAGACAAAAGCAAGCAAAAAGAGAACTAGACAAAACAATTTCGGAATTAGATGAAAAAAGAACAGAAAAAAATAATTTTAATATAGAATTTTTACAAATAGAGACAGAGAAAAAGGAAAATGAGGAAAGATTAACAAAGGAAAAAAAGATAAAGGAAGAGCTTGAAAATAATTTAAAAATATATGATGAAAAAATAATTAAACTAACTGATGAAAAGAGATTAAAACAAACAAAATGCAATTTCTTAATAGAAACAGAAAAAGAAAAAGAAGGGTATATTAAAGCTGTAAAAGAATTACTACTTGCATGTGAAAAAGATTCTAATTTAAAGAAGGGAATTCATGGTGTATTAGCAAATATTATCTCAGTAGAGGATAAATATAAAACTGCAATAGAGATGTGCTTAGGTGTAACACTTCAAAACATAGTTACAGATGAAGAAAAAGATGCTAAAAAATTAATTGAACATTTAAGAAAAAATAATTTAGGTAGAGCATCATTCTTACCAATATCAGCAGTACACGGAAAAAAACTAGAAAAGATTAAATCAGAAGAAGGAGTCATAGGAATTGCATCAGATTTAGTTAAATATGATAAAAAATATGATGGAATAGTACAAAATTTATTAGGAAGAACAGTAATTACCAAAGATATGGACACTGCTATAAAACTTGCTAAAGGAAATAATTATGGATTTAGAATAGTAACTTTAGAAGGGGACGTAATAAATGCATCAGGTGCAATTACAGGTGGTTCTAATAATAAAAAGACATCTAGCATTATTGGGAGAAGTGACGAAATAAAAAAACTGAAAAATAATATAGAAAATTTAGAAAAAGAAATACAGCTGTTAGAGGAAGAAAAGAAAAAAGAGCAAGAAAAAAATAATACAAATGCTTTAGAAGAAAATATAAGGAAACTTCAAGAAATAGAAATAGTATATGCAACTAAAAAAGAAAAACTAAATCAATTAGAAGAAGCAATACAAAAGCTAGTTAATGAAAAAGAACAGCTAGCAAATGAATTAGACGAATTAGAAGCAAAGAAGAAAGAATGTATTTTAAAGAAAGAAAGCCTACTTGAAAAAACAAAAGAGTTAAATCTAAATATAGAAAATTTAACAAAGGAGATAGAAGAGTTTGCAAAGACAAATAAAGATGAACAAAAATATATTGACGATTTAAATTTAGATGTTACAAATTTAAAAATTTCAGTATCTTCATTTGATGAAAGCTCTTTTTCAATAAATGAATTAGTAGAAAGAATAGATAAAAGCATACAAAATCAAGAAGATGCAATAACAAATAAAAAAGACCAAATATCAGATATAGAAAAGCAAAGTCAAACTTTAAGAGAAACAATAGTAGAATTGGAGTCTAGTATTAGTAGAATAAGTTTAGAAGTAGAAGGAAGCAGTGAAAAGATAGAATCTTTAAAACAAGATAAAACAAATAAGAATAATAAACTATTAGAAATAGAACAAGATGTAGAAAAACAATTTGAAATAATTCAGGGTGTAAAAGAACAATTAGTAAAAATAAACCTAAAAGAAACAAATATAAATCAAGATATTACAGATACAATAAACGAACTATGGAATGAATACGAAATTACACCGAATAATGCAAAAGATTATAAACTTCCAGAAAATTTAGCGAGTACTCAAAAAACTGTTACAGAATTACATAACAAAATAAAGGATTTAGGAAGTGTAAATATAGATAGTATAGAAGAGTATAAAAAGACAAAAGAAAGATATGAAACAATGAGTGAACAAAGACTAGACTTAGAAAATGCAATTTCTAAATTACGAAATGTAATAACAGAAATGACAAGCACAATGAAAAATCAATTTGTAGAAAAGTTTAAGCTAATAAACAAAAACTTTAATGAAGTATTTACTCAATTATTTGGCGGAGGAAAAGCAGAACTAAGTTTGGAAGATGAAGCAAATGTTTTAGAATGCGGAATAGAAATAAAAGTTCAACCAACAGGAAAGAAACTTCAAAATATGATGTTACTTTCAGGAGGAGAAAAGGCACTAACTGCAATTGCATTATTATTTGCAATTCTACAAATAAATCCAGCACCATTTTGCATATTAGACGAAATAGAGGCAGCCTTAGATGATGCAAATGTATATAGATTTGCTGAATATTTAAAGAAATTTAGCAAGGGTACTCAATTCTTAGTAATAACACATAGAAAAGGTACAATGGAAGCGGCAGACACAGTTTATGGAGTAACTATGGAAGAAAGCGGAATAAGCAAGCTTCTTTCAATAAAATTAAAAGAAGAATAATTTAAGTAACATAAAATATTAACTTGGCATAATATATATCAGTTTTGAAAGGAGATAATAATATGCTAAGTTACATAATTAAAGGAAAAAGAAAAATATGTGGAACCGTTAAAGCATCCGGTTCTAAGAATGCTGCTTTACCAATAATTGCAGCGGCAATATTAAACCCGGAGCCAGTTACTTTATATAATATACCAAGCATAGAAGATACAAAAATCACATTAGAGATATTAAGGCTTTTAGGTTGCAAAGTAACTGCTGAACGTGGTAAAATAACAATATGCAGCAAAGATATGAACAAAACAGAAATTCCAGAAGAATTAATGAACAAATTGCGTTCAACGGTTGTTTTAGCAGGAGCAATACTGGGAAGATTTAAGAAGGCAACTTTTTCATACCCAGGGGGATGCAATATAGGTGAAAGACCAATTGACCTGCACTTAGATGCTTTTAGCAAATTAGGAATAAAAATAGAAGAAAAAGAGAACAAAATAATTTGTAATTGCAAAGAAATAGTGGGAAAAAGAATAAAATTAAAATTTCCAAGTGTAGGAGCGACAGAAAATATCATATTAGCATCAGTTTATGCAAAAGGTGCAACACATATTTCAGGAGCGGCAAAAGAACCAGAAATAAAAGATTTGGCAAAAGCCTTAAATAGTATGGGAGCAAAAGTATATGGAGCTGGTACTAGTGAAATAACTATATTTGGAGTAAATAAGCTACATAGTACATCATATAAAATAATGTCGGATAGAATAGAAACAGGAACACTTTTATGTGCAGCAGCAAGTACAAATGGAAATATTACAGTTGAAAATACAAATCCAGAAAATTTAATGACAGTACTTTTTACTTTAAGAGAAATGGGATGTAAAATCTCAATTAATAAAGATAAAATAAGTTTAAAAGGACCAAATAAAATTAAGCCAATAGAAATAGAAACAAAACCATATCCAGGATTTCCAACAGATATGCAGCCACTAATTTGTGCAGTCTTAATTAGTTCAACAGGTAAATCTAAAATAACAGAAAATATTTTTGAGAATAGATTTAAATATACAGAAGAATTAAAAAAAATGGGGGCTAACATTGTTCAAAAAGAGAAAACGATTGAAATTCTAGGAAGTAGTAAGATAGAGGGAAATGTAGTAACTAGTAAAGACTTACGAGGAGGAGCAGCATTAGTAATAGCAGGACTTATGGCAGAAGGAGAAACTTTAGTAGAAGATGCTAAATATATTTTAAGAGGTTATGAAAGTTTAGATGAAAAACTTAGAAAATTAGGTGCTGAAATTATAAAGATATATGTAAATAATGAAGAAAAGATAGCAATTTAGAAAGGTTGGTTTTAATGTCAAAATTAAATAAAAGTAAGAAGACAAATAAAGTAAAAAATACAAATAAAATTAAAAAAGAAAATACTTCTCCAAAACAAGAAGGAATATTTAATTTTGACAATGAAATAAAAAGTGAAAATAAAAAAGTAACGAGGACAACTAAAAAGAATAGTTCAAAACGAATAAAGCAAGAAGACCATTTTATAGGAACAAAAGAAGTTGCTCCAATAAACAAAAAGAAGTTAGAAAAAATTAAAAAAGAAAAATTAAAAGAAAAAAGAACAAAAGAAAAAGAAGTTGTTAAAGCCCAAAAAAGACAGGACGAGCTTAGAAAAAGAAGGATAAAGGAAAATAAAAAAAGGCAAAGAACAGAAGAGCAAATTAAAAATATTAAACGAATCAAAATGATAGCAAAAGTTTTTTTACTTTTAGCAGTATGCATTGGAATTTTTATATTTATTATTTTATCACCGATTTTTAATACAAAAAATATTAATATAAACGGAACTAATATAGTATCAAAAGAACAAGTGCTAAGCCTGTCTCAATTAGAAAAAGATATAAATTTATTTAAACTATCTAAAAAACAGATAGAAAAAAATATAAAAGAAAATCCATACATAAAAAAGGTTGAAATAAAAAGAAAATGGCCAGATACAATTAATATAATAGTTACAGAAAGATTAGCTACATTTATGTTAGAATATGGTGCATCTTATGCATATATAGACAATCAAGGATATATATTAGAAATATCTGCAAATAAAAAGGAAGGATTAGCAAAAATTGCTGGGTATATTACAAAGGAAGATGAAATAATACCAGGGAATAGACTTAAAGAAGAAGACTTGGAAAAGTTAAATACAGTATTAAAGATAATGGCGACTGCAAAAAATAATAACATAATGGAAATGATTACAACTATAAATATAGAAAATGATTCAAATTATACATTATACTTAGAAAAAGAACAAAAAATGGTATACTTAGGAGATTGTTCTAACTTAGACACAAGAATGCTTTATGTAAGGACAATGATAGAAAAAGAAAAAGAACATCCAGGTGAAATTGTGGTTGACATGGACTTAAATGAAAAGAATCCATTTTTTAGGGAAAAGGTGTAAATTATATAAAAATAAAGCCCTAAAAGTGGTATATATAAAGTTTTAGAAGGGAAGAAAAAAATTGAAAAACAAAAATACATATATTGCAATAGGAATAATTTGTGTAGTACTTGCAAGTGCAATAACACTGCAAGTAAGAACTATGAAAAGAGAAGGCTCAGCAGTTTCTCTTTCATTTGCAAATAGTGAATTAAAAGATAGTTTACTAGAATGGAAAGAAAAATCAGAAAGGGCTCAATTTGAACTAGAACAATCTACAAAAAAGCTTGAAGAGATAAGAAAAGCATCAACTCAAAATGGAGAAAATTCTTCAGACAAACAAGCTGAACTTAAAAGATATAATATGCTATTGGGATTAACAGATGTATCGGGAAACGGAATAACACTAACTGTTTCAGATAGCAGTGGAGAAAGTGGCTTAATAGATATGAGTAGCTTAATTGTTCATGATACAGACTTAAGAAGTTTAGTAAATGAACTTGCAAATGCAGGAGCAGAAGCAATAGAAATAAATGGAGAAAGAATAGTAAATTCAACTTGTATAACCTGTGCAGGAAATGTAATTCAAATAAATGGAAATAAAGTTGGTTCTCCATTTGTAATAAAAGCAATTGGAAACCAAGAAACACTTTATGGCGCAATTACTAGAGCAGGGGGATATGCAAATATGTTAAAATCTAGGTCAATTGAGATAGAATCAAAAAAAGCATCTAATATAAAAATCTCTAAATATACAGGTGCATTAACACAAAAATATATGACTGTAAAAAAATAATTTATAGAAAGGACGGAAATAAGTGGAACAAAAAACAAAAAATAAAGGTGCTTTAATACTAGAAATAACAGCAGGAATAATTGCACTATTATTGGTAGCATCAATGTTTATTCAATTTAGAACGGTTGATGAATCTAAAGAAATCGATTTAGAAGGAATGAGAGAAGATGAACTAAAAACACAAATTGCAAGTTATAAATCAAAATATGAAGAAACAATGGAACAGTATGAATTAAATAAAAATAAGATTGACGAATATACAACTGCAATGAATGAAGATAAAGAAACTACTGCTATATTAGATGAAGAGCTTCAACGTGCTAAAAACTTAATGGGTTTAACAGATGTAACAGGAGAAGGTGTAATATTAACCTTAACAGATACAGAAGATGCCCTTTATACATATACAGCAGATGACTTAATACAATTAATAAATGAACTTAAATATGCGGGAGCAGAGGCTATTTCAATAAATGATAATAGAATTATAAATTTAACAGATATAGCAACATTAACAAACAATTTAATTGTAATGAATGGTGGAAATGTAAGACTTTCTTCTCCATATGTAATAAAAGCAATTGGTGACAAAACATATCTACTTAGTACATTAAGTGTAAAAAATAGTGGATACATTGATCAAATGAAAGCAAATGGAATGAAAATAGAAGTAGAACAAAAAAATAATATTGAAATAAAAGCATATAATGGAGAAATTGAAACTAACTACATGAAGGAGGTAAAATAATAATGATGATTATAGCAATTGTAGTAGGCTGTATAGCAGGAGTAGGACTAGGTTTTCTAATTCCAACTATACCATATACAGCATCACAATATTTAGCAATAGCAATAGTTGCAGCGTTAGATACAGTATTTGGAGGGATTGCATCAAATATTAAAAAGAATTTTGATATGAAAGTATTTATTTCTGGATTTTTTGTAAATGCAATTTTAGCAATGCTTTTAACTTTTTTAGGAGAGAAGTTAAATGTAGATATTTATTTAGCAGCGATTGTTGTTTT
>USTA01000017.1 GCA_900557475.1 uncultured Clostridium sp.
TTATTTGAGCATGCCCTAATCTTGATGCTACAACAGCCACATCTACATTTTTAGATATAAGCAAAGTAGCATTCGTGTGCCTAAGACCATGGAAAGTAATTTTTGGTAAATTATTCTTTTCAATAAAAGAACGAAACCAATCTGTAACTGTATCTGGATGCATAGGACTTCCATTCCATGTAACAAAAACCCTATTTGAGTTAATCCATAAGTTACCACATTTTTCTTTTTCAGCTTCATACCAAGTTTTGTATTTTTTTAGCATATTGATAACTATATCTGGAATTCCAACTTCTCTAATTGAACTCTGTGTTTTAGGATTTTTTACGAAAATGCCTTTTTCAGATGTGTATTGACTTGCCTTAGTAATATGTACAAATCCATTATCAAAATCGATATCTGACCATTCTAAGCCCAATACTTCGCCTCTACGCATACCAGTAAACAATGTTAGAATTACAATAGTTTGAAATTTAATTTCCTCATGTTCTAAAGATTCTAATAATTGCTTACATTGAATATCATCATAATATTTGATTTGAGGTCTTTGGTGTTTAGGTGGTTTGACTCTATCTGCTGGATTATAAGGTATTATTTGCCAATATACTGCATTTTGTAGCATAGCATGTAATAAACGATGGTGTTCCAATATTGTTTTAGAAGATAGTCCTTTCATTACAGTTTTTCCATTATTATTTTTACATCTCTTTAACTGATGATCTTTTGAAAGATAATCATAGAAACTCATAATGTGAGTTGGTTTTATATTAGACAATTTAAAATGTCCAAAGTAGGGAATAATTCGTGTGTTTAACATTCCTTTATATCTTTCATAAGTTTTTGGAGCCAATTCTTTTGAACCGTAATTTTTAGACCATAAATCTGTAAATTCTTTAAATGTCATTGAAGAGTTTTGCAAAACAATACCGTTTTCAATTTCATAAACAAAATTCACAAGTTCTTTATCTGCTTCACGTCTACTATTTGCTTTTATGCTTTTTGTGTACTTAATCCTATTTCCATAACTGTCAAAGCCATGTGATACAATTAATCTCCATGAGTGCTTGCCTCTCTTTTCAAGATACCCTGCCATTACTTCTTTCACCTCCTTTCAAGTATAGCTATGGCAAGGATTTGTATATATCTTTATAATATATCAGTTATATTGTAGAAAAAGTCATTAAAAGAAACATACTCATATTTTGAAATATCTAAACCAAGTAATTTATATATGTTTAATAATACTACATCTTGCATAAAATAAGAATACCAAAATTGTTCATTATCTGTTAAAGTTTTAGATTTTTGAGTAGTTTTATAGTGAATATAATGTATTCTAGCAGCTTTTATATTCTCAGAAATTGTATCGATTTCTTTTGATGTACAATTAAAAACTTCATTAACATTATTAATCAGAGATAATACCATACATTCATAATATGGATCATTTCTTTTAGGATTTTTATTCTTACTTAAGGTTAAAGAGTTAATAAAATCATAGTTTCTAGAATAGTATTCTAACATAGTTGTAGCATTAATAAATCTAGTTAAATTAGGTATTTTATACTGAGTAACATTATAATATAATTCAATTAAAGGGTATAATTGATTATATTGTTTTATAAAGTTATTATAAATTGTTTCAATATTATCAATATTATTTATTTTTAAGCATCTATGAGAAAGCATTTCTTCTAAATTAGGGTTTTCTAAAAAATCGTCATTATCATTACAATCAAACAGTTCTATAGCAGTATTATTTATATAGATTGTTTGTTTTTTTACATATATAGGTTGTTTTAATATTATCATTAAAAAATTTCTGAATGTATATATATTTTCAAGAACTTTTTTTATACTTATATCTTTAGAATGTTCAAATTCTACATGAGACATTCTATTAACTGTTAATGAGTTTCGATCTTCTTTTGTACTACAGTAAAACATAATATTCATAGAATAAAAAGGTGTGTTTATTTTATAATTACAAGTATTTGAATTATAATCAATTTTTCGTAAGCCTGGCATTATTGGATTTAATTCTGAAAACAAATCTAAATTCTTATAAGAAGCAGAATATTTGGAAATATTATTTAGAGATGTTTTAGATATATTTTTAGCTATTATTAATCTATCAACAATAAAGTTGGATGTGGCATTTTCAATTGTGCTTTTTGTACAATTCATACTAGTCTCATTTCCTGTATGAATACAATTTATAAAGAAAATTTTTTGACTATTAAATAGAAATTTTCCTGAGATGATATCATAGTTTTTATTTGTTTTTCTCCATTCATTAATATCCTTTGTCATATTTATTTTTAATATTAATCTATTGTTATCTATGTTCAAAATAGCATCATAAATTTTTTTACTAATAGTAACTTTAATAGATAAATTGTTAAAATCTTGCCATCTTTTAAATTTTAATTCCATACAAATTACTCCTATTATAAAGATTTTTTATTTCTTTCTAGTTTCTTCTATCCATTTTAGAAATTCTTCTTCTGTTTTTAAGCCATTTTTTATATCTTGTTTAAATTTATTAGCTTCTTCTTTCCACTTTTCATATTTTTCTAAATACATTGGAATATCAGGATTTCTATTTGCTAACATTTTTTTGGCAGATAAAGTTTTTCTGTATAAGGCAGTTACTTCATCTTTTTTTAATTTATCATTGTAAGTTATCATTGCTCCAATTTCTTGGCATGTTTTACCATGTTCGTATATATTATTGCAATATAGTGTATTCTTCTTGGAAGAAGGAATAAAGTATTTACCACAATTTTTACATACATATATTGGTGTATCATGTTTTATTAATTCTAAAAGAGTTATTAAACATGCAGTTTCAATTGTATGGCAGTTAAAGGCCAAAGATGAAAAAATATCATTTTCATATTCTCTAGAATCTTTTTTTAACTTTTGAGCAATATTTTTTGCATTTTCTTCAAGACTATTTTGGGCATGGCATAACGAAGAAGGCGTTAGATTCTTTATGGGCTCTATATCGTACGAAAGAGTAATAAATTGACTTAATTCTAAATATAAATCAATATAATCATAATCCGCATATTTATAGATATAAAATCTATCAGCAATAGAAAAATCATTTAAATAATCTAAATTTGATATGTTATTTATAAAATAAATTAATTTCTTAAATTCAGATTGATATTTTATTAGAATTTTCTTTCGTTTTTCAAAAATTTTTTTGCAGACTATAATAAAATCATTTTCAGTTAAAAAAATATTTTTTTTATCATTAGTAATATCTAAATTGATATATTTATTAAATGGGTTGCTAGGTCCTTTGTTAACATCATAAAAGTCTATTCCTGGTATTCCATATTCACGTACAAACTCTACAAAGCAATTAAAATCAGTAAAATCATAATTTACAAATTTTAATAAAAGATTTCCTAATTCATTTGCTTCGCTAACAAAATCAGATTTATATAATTTGCAAAGACTATTAGAATAGCTAGAAAGATATTTTTTATATTCTTTTTTTGTTTTAAATTCATCTTTTTCTCTGAGTATTGTATATGTGTCATTATCTTTATTATATGATGCATATACAATAGAAAAAGAATCTCTTGTAAAAATTTCTTTGTTATTTGAGATACTCAATTTCATATAATAAATTGTAGAAACAATATCAAACTTCATATAAACCTCCTTGTTAACAACTACAAAAATGCAATAAAAGTTGCTAATTTATATCATATATTAATTTTACATATTGACTTCTGTAAAATTAGCAATTAAAATACAAACAACAAGCTTGTTAACATGATTATACATAGTTAAATAAAAAAAGTCAATAAAAAACTTTAAATTTATTTAACTAATGCAAATAGGAGGTGGTAATTATGGCAGTAGATAAAATACATAGAACAACTCTAACTGCAAAAGAAGCAGCAGAATATTTAGGAATATCATATTGGCTAATAACTCAATTAGTTAGAAGAAAACAAATTCCTTGTTCTAGAGTTGGAAAGAGAATTTTATTTAGAAAAGAAGCTTTAGACATTTATTTGAGCAAAAAAGAAAATGATTCATTATTAGAATCTAACTAGAAAGAAGGGAGGACATGGAAAAAGTTAGATGGATAAAATTAAGCACAGATATATTCTCTAATAGAAAAATTAAAATCTTACTAAAAGAAAGGGATGGGGACACCTATTTTAGAATGTGGATTCAAATTTTAACTATTGCTGGAGAATGCAACAGAAATGGAGGACTATATATTAGTGATAATTCACCATTTAAAGTTGAAGATTTTACAAACATTATCGGAAAATCTTCCAAAACTTTTACGAAAGTTTTACAAAAATTTGTAGATTTAGGCATGTTAATTTATAAGGATGATACATATTTTGTAAAGAATTGGAACAAGTATCAAAGTACTGAAAAATTCAATAAAATTATAAAATCAGCTAAAGTAATTGGAGAGAATGAAAATGAAAAAAGTTCTGAAAATGCTACTATAGATAAGATGAGAAAAGATAAGACTATAATAGAAGAGAAAAGAAAGGAGACAAGAATAGATGAATCAAATTTTGAAACCCTCGGTTGATAAAAATGATTATATTGAGTGTGAATACTGTAAAAACAAATTATATAGAAAAACAATAGAATGGCAGTTATATGGTGACAAAAAAGTCTTAACACTAGATTATGAAAGATGTAATTGTAAAGAAGCCAAGGTTTATTGGAATGAATATGATCTTAAAAAGTTAAAGATGTTAGAAGAAGAAAGAAAACTAGAGTTAATGCAAGAATTTGCACAAAAAGTGGACAAGATAATAAAAAACAGTAAGATGAGTAAAAGAAATTTAAATTATAAATTTGAAAACTTTGAAGTCAATTCAAATAATAAAAAAGTATTTCAAAGTTTAAAAGATTATAGCGAGAAATTAGTAAATTCAAAAGAAAGAAAAGGATTAATTTTAGTAGGAAATAATGGAGTCGGAAAAACACATTTAGCTTGTAGTATTGCAAATGAATTAATAAAAAATGGAATACCAATCATATATGGAACCTTAATTAATTTATTAGCAGAATTGAAAAATTCTTATGATTCAGATAATAATATTTCTGAAATCGAAATTATAAAATTATATGAAAAAGTTGATTTGTTGATTATAGATGATTTAGGAAAAGAAAAGCCAAGTGAATGGGGATTAGAAAAATTATTTACTATAATAAATAGCAGATATGAAAATAATTTACCAGTAATTATAACAACAAATTATAATCAAAATTCATTAGCAGAAAGATTAAGTTTAAATGGCGAAATAGAAACAGCAAATTCTATTATTTCAAGATTATATGAGATGTGCTACTTAGTTAAAATTAATGATATAGATCATAGAATTAAAAAGAAAAAAGTTAGTAATTGCGCTAACAATTGCTAACTAAAAATGTTACTTTTTTAAATATTTTCTATAAAAATTATAATGTATTTTTGCAAAAAAAGTAAATAAAAATTTATAAAAAAATTAGGACAAGTAGGTATAAAATTTTAAACTAAATTGTCCTAATTTTTTTAAAATAAAATAACAAAAACAGTTAAAAAAATATCCCTCGGAGAGCAAAAAGGGTATTAGGGCATTTTGCCCTAAACAGCAAAAAGGGCGTCAAAACACCACGCTGGCGAATATTGGGCACTAAAAAATGCCGCCTATATTCGAGCAAAATAAATTTTGCTAATTATTAATGCTTTGTAAACTAGCATTAATAAATTTTTATAGCAAGGAAGTGATGAAAATGTGGAGAGATTCAGAATAAATTTTAGATATTATTTTTTATCATATAATAAAGTTTTAAAAAGATTACAACTATTAGAAATAACAACAAAACATTGTAAAGAAGTAAAGCATGTAGATTTAAGAAAAGCTGTAGATGTTATGTTGAAAAAACACCCAACTTGTAGATGGAGAAGTGAAAAAGTAAGAAGTAGAAAATTTTTTATTTTAGTAGAAGGGTATGACTGGATAAAATCTGTGTATTTTAAAAAAGAAAAATCTTTAATAGATGCTGATATAGAATTTTTTGAAACCAGAATTAAATTGTATGAAGATTTTTTGAAAATAGAGCATAATGAAAATTGGGGGAATGAAGATATGGATATAAAACAATTAGAAAAATATTTTAATAGAGCAGAATCTAGTATAATAAAAGCAATTAAAAAAATGTGTGATAAGGGATTTAGTAATTATAAATATTTAGATAATAATAAAGTTATTATTTCAAGAAAAGGAGTTGAATGGATTTGTAAAAATGTTTTTAAGCAAAAGTATTTAGAGTTATTGGAAAAATACAAAATGGAGCTAACGGAGTTATATATTAAAGCAGGTTATCCTTATGATCATTTTTTTTATAGAAATTAATTACAACAATCAAACACAAATATAATAAAACTATTGAGAAAAAAGTCGATTTATGATATAAAATATACTAGAGTAAATGTAAATTAAAGGAAATGATAATATGAAAGAATTGATGAAAGAAATAAGTAAATTTAATGAAGAAAGAGATTGGGATAAATTTCATTCACCAGAAAATTTAGCAAAATCAATTTCGATAGAGGCAGGAGAATTATTAGAGTGCTTTCAATGGGATAATGAAAATTACAATAAAGAAGAAGTATGCGAAGAGTTAGCAGATGTATTTACATATTGTATTCAAATGGCTATGAAATTAAATGTTAATCCAGAAGATATAATATTAAAGAAATTAGAAAAAACAAAGAAAAAATATCCAGTAGAAAAAGCAAAGGGTGTAAGTACAAAATATAATAAGCTATAAAGATATAATTATGGGGGCAATTATTATGATAGTATATGAGGCAACGAAACAATCTTTTTTAGAAGATGTATATAATGATCAAGTAGCCAAAAAAATAAAAGCAAGATTAGGATTTAATGTAGGTAGTAGTGAAAATGAATCTTGGATAGATACAGCAAATCATATGGAAAAAATATTAAGAGATAATATATTTCCAAATGATATTTCTGTAGCAATGGAATTTAAATTATATAATTCAAAATTAAGAGTGGATTTTATAATATGTGGATTAAACGAAGAGAAGGAACACACAATTATAGTAATAGAATTCAAAAGGTGGAATAGTGCTAAAGTAGTTACAGATAGAAATGATATGGTTGAAGTAAAAGCATATGGTATAGTACAACATCCTTCATATCAAGCACTTTCATATGCAAAAATTATGAAAAATTTCTATGCGGCTGCAGAAGAAGATAAAATGGATATAATTCCATGTTCTTGTTTACATAGATATGAAAAAACAGAAAATGATGCTATAACAAACAATCAATATAGAAGCCTTTTAGAAGAGTCACCAATTTTTTTGAATGGAGAGAATGATAAGCTAAAAGAATTTATTAGCAAACATATAAAATATGGAGATAATAAGGAAACATTATATATACTAGAAGAAGGTGGAATCAAACCTTCAAAACAATTACAAGATAATATATTAAATATGTTAAATGGTAAAGAAGAATTCTCTATGGTTGATTTACAAAAGGATGTATTTGAAGAAGCAAAAAGATTAGCAAAATTATCCAAAAAAGATGGTAAGAAAAGAGTTTATATAGTAGAAGGTGGACCTGGTACAGGAAAGTCTGTAATTGCAATAAATTTACTAGGACAATTTTTAGGAAAGTATGGAATGAACTGTCAGTATATAACAAAAAATCAAACACCAAGAGATGTTTATTCTGTTCAATTAAAAGGAACATATAAAAAGACTGAAATTGATAATTTATTTTGTGGGTCAGGATCATATATAAATGAAAAAAGCAATGAGTTTGATGCATTGATCGTTGATGAAGCACATAGACTTACCGAAAAGACAGGATTCCTAAAAAGAGGAGAAAATCAAATAAAAGAGATTATTAATGCTACTAGATTTGCAATATTTTTTATTGATTCAAAGCAACGTATACATATAGATGATTATGGAACAAAAGAAAGAATAGAATTTTTTGCTAAAGAATTAAATGCTGAAATATCATATGGAAAATTAAATGCTCAATTTAGATGCGGAGGAGCTGAAAAATTTATAGATTGGGTAGAAAGCTCTCTACAGTATGATGACGTGACTGATGAAGAAATAGATATGACATTTCTTAAAGATTATAGAGTTAAAGTTTTTGATAATCCAAATGAGCTAAAAGAACAAATTATTAGATGTAATAATATTAAGAATAAATCAAGAATATTGGCAGGATACTGCTGGGATTGGATTTCAAAAGAAGATCCTAAAGGTGATAGATATGACATAGAGATACCAGAATATGATTTTAAAATGAAATGGAATTTTAATAAAACAATTTGGGCAATAGATAAAGATTCTGTTGAACAAGCTGGTTGCATACATACATCACAAGGATTAGAATTTGACAATGTTGGAGTAATTATAGGAAAAGATTTACGATATGAAAACGGAAAAATTATAACAGATTTTAAAGAAAGAGCATCAACAGATAAATCTTTATCTGGAATAAAGAAGATGTATAAAGAAAATCCAGAAGGAGCTTTAAAATTGGCAGATGAAATTATAAAAAATACATATAGGACATTATTAACAAGAGGACAAAGTGGGTGTTATATATATTGCGAAGACAAAGCTTTATCTGAATATTTAAAAAACAGATTGACTACAGCCAAAGAAATAATTTACGCAGTAGATGAGGAAAATCAATATACTGAACTAAAAGTTGCTGAAGATAGTGAAGAGTACAAATATGAGTAGGAGATGGAAAAATGGCATATAGAAACTATTATAGAGTAGTGTTAAGTAATGACTTTTTAGGAGTAAGCAAGGAAATTAGTGCACCAACAAGGTACGAACTTGATGCGAAGGTTGAAAATCAAAAAAGAATTTGGGACGAAAGAGTAAAAAGAGAGATTGCTAAACAAAATAAAGAAGAAATGAAAAGAAAAGCCGAACAATTAACAAAAAACGATGAAAAGAAGATAGAAAGTTATAAAAATATTATAACTAAAAGAAATATTCAGAAATCAAAAAAATATTATGACAGTTTAATAGATAAATCCGAATTTAGAAAATTTGAATCAAAGTTAAAAATAGACACAATAGAAGAAATAAAAGAAGAATTAAATGTCCCCAAAAAAAGCTGGATAGAAATTTTTTCTACTAATAGGAAAAATTTTAGAATAAAAAAAGAAGAAGAAGCAAATGCAGAATTACTAAAAAGAAATGATGAATATAATAAGAATCTAAAAGAAGAAAGACAAGAATATGATAGGCAAAAAGAAAAATTTTTAAAAGAACAAGAAGAAAAGAACAAACAAGTTGAAAATAATAGAAAAGAATATAACGAAGGTAATATCCAACAGATAGAGGATTATTTTGAATATGTTATTGAAAATATTTATATGCCAAGCGAAGTTGTTAAAGATTTCGAAATACAATATTTAAAAGAAAGTAAAACACTAGTTATTGCATATTACTTGCCAAATGCTGATACTGTCCCAAGAATCATCCAACATAAATATGTTAGTACAAGGAATGAAATTGATGAAATAAAGCTTACAGACAAAAAGTTTGAGAAGTTTTATAATGATATCATTTTTATGTGTTGTTTGAAAACTATGAATGATATATTGCGTTCAGATGATAATAACAATATTGATAAAATTGTATATAATGGATGGATTAAGTATATTGACAAAAGTACAGGGAAAGAAGCTGAAAGTTGTATAATTACAGTAGAGTCTACTAAAGAAAAATTCTTGGATTTAAATATTGCAAATGTTGATTATAAAGAATGTATAAAAGGATTAAAAGGAATTTTTGCACCGAATATTTTATCCCTAACACCTGTTATTCCATATATGAAAATTAATAGAGAAGATTCTAGATTTATAGAGAGTAAAGACGTTGCTAATATTGATTTAGATGGTTTTAATCTAGCAACCATGCCATGGGAGGATTTTGAATATTTTATACGTGAATTATTTGATAAAATGTTTAATGTAAATGGTGGAGAAGTTAAAGTAACACAAGCAAGTCATGATGGAGGCGTTGATGCAATTGCTTTTGATGATGATCCAATAA
>USTA01000018.1 GCA_900557475.1 uncultured Clostridium sp.
AATTAGATATTTCTGTTGTGTTTGGTCTCCTACATCATAGAAGTTAATCATTCTGTCAATTGTTTCAGCACATGATTTTGTGTGAAGTGTTCCAATTACTAAATGTCCAGATTCTGCTGTTTCTATTGCTGCATCCATTGTTTCTCTATCTCTTATCTCTCCTATTATAAGGATATCACAGTCTTCTCTTAAAGAGTTTTTAGTACCAATACTATATGTTGGAATATCTCCACCAATTCCTACTTCTTTTTGTATTATAATTGATTTCTTGCTCTTATGTCTATACTCTACTGGACTTTCTAGAGTCAATATTTTTTTGTTTTCGTTTTCATTTATATAATTAATTAATGCATTTAATGTAGTTGATTTACCAGAGTTAGTCTTTCCTGTTACTAAAATTAATCCCTGAGGTTGGTGTGTCATTCTTCTTACTATATCTGGTACTCCTAATTCTTCATATGTTGGAAGTTCATTTCTTATTAATCTGGTTGTAATTACAGGAAGCCCATCTGCTGCACAAATATTAACTCTAAGACGTATATCATCAAATACAGCTGATGTATCTAATATTTTATTTTCCTTATAGAATTTATCTTTGTCTACATTTCCTTGTAAAAAATAATCATATATTTCAAAAATTTCATCTTTACCTATTATATCATGCTCTTCTAATTGCGTAAGATCTCTATTTACCCTTATTATAGGCTTCATTCTCGGTATAAAATGAGCATCTGACGCCTTTAATTCTTTAGCCTTTGATAAAACAGCATTTACATCTACCATTACTTTTATTTCCTCCTAATAAAATAATAATTTACTATTTAACTCTTCTAATGTAGTTAGTCCGTTTATTACCTTTTTAATTCCGTCAACAACTAGTGGCCTATATCCTTGTTTATACGCTTGATTTCTTATTTCTAATGTTGAAGCATCTTTACTTATTAATTCTTTTATTTCATCTGTAACTAATAATGTTTCAAATACTGCTATTCTATCAAAAAATCCACTATTATTACAATATTCACATCCTACTGAATCATAAGTTACTGGCTTTTCAATCTTAAATTCTACATTATACCTTTCTTCAATCTTTTTTATAATTGCTAATTCTTCTTCAGTAAATTGTCTTTCCCTTTTACATTTTGGGCATAACTTTCTTACTAGTCTTTGCGAAATAGAAGTTGCAAGTGTTGATGAAATATCATAATTTGATACTCCCATTTTTCTTAATCTTTCTACAACTTCAATTGCATTTATTGTATGCACTGTTGAAAGCACATAATGTCCTGTTTGACCCGCTTGCATAGCAATCTCTGCTGTCTCATTATCTCTTATTTCTCCTACCAAAATTATATCTGGATCCTGTCTTAAGATTGTTCTAAGTGATACTGCAAATGTTGTCTTAGCATCTATTTCTATTTGATTTAATCCAGGTATACGAATTTCTACTGGGTCTTCAATTGTTGTTATATTTATTTCTGGTTTGTCCAAATAATCTATAACACTATATAAAGTAGTGGTTTTTCCCTCTCCAGTAGGTGCTGCTATTATTGTAATACTATTTCTTTTATCAAAAGCATTTCTTAATAAATTTTCATCATTTGGATATCCTAAATCGAAAATACTTTTAACCGCCATATCCTTTTTTAATAATCTTAACACAAATTTCTCACCGTGTATATTTCTTTGTGAAGAAACACGGATATTATAGTCTGGATACATAATTATTCTACCATCTTGTGGCTCTTGTTTTTCTTGATGCATATTTGAAATAGCTTTTAATCTTCCTATTATCTGTGATTGCTTTTCTTTATCTATTTCTGCTATTGTAAATAGCTTTCCATCAATTCTATATCTTACCCTAACTGCTTTTTCAAGTGGCTCTATGTGAATATCACTAGCTCTTTTTGCCATTCCAGTTCTTATTATATTATCTACTATACTTGTACCACTTGCATCTGTATCTATTTTCTCTGTTGATACGGATGTTATGTTTTCTAAAATCTCATTTATATTTGATTTAAAAGTCATGTATCTGTCCATTACTAAACCTTTGTTTAGCATTAATAATCTAATATTTTCAACATGCCTCTTTTCTGTTACATCTGAAAAACATACTTTTATAGTACCATTTTCTACTTCAAAAGGAATTGCTCCTGCTTCTCTTGCAGTGTCAATTGAAATATATTTACTAACATCTATTTTTATATCTGCATCTGTTAGAAAGAGTGTTTTTTCTCCTAGGATTTCTCCCATTGCTTTTAGTAAAATTATTGGATTTGCTAATTTTAAATCATATAAGATATCCCCTAGCTTTTCTTTAGTATGAATGCTTTGATATGCCAAGGCTTCTTTTATATCCTCTTGTTTAACAATTCCTCTTCTTACCAATTCTATTCCTAAAGGTTGTCTTTGATTTGTAGCCATTATATTCTCCTTTCAAATTACCAATACTTTAATACATAATTAATTTGTCTTGTGTAAGTTTTTCCGTCATTTGAACCAATTTTAATATTAACATTTATATATTTTTTATTATTGCTTTGTTGAAGTGTAGCAGTAAAAATATCTATATTTTTTGCTATTTTTTCTTTATTTCTGTAAATGGATTTCTTAGAATATACATACACATTTCCATTTGAAAAACTAATTTGTAAATTTCCATCTGTATTTGTTTTTACTTCTGCATCAATACTTGATTTAGCATCTTCAACAAATCGTGTATTAAATTTTCCAAATTCACTTATTCTTATACTAGAATCATTAACATTTCCTAAATTTCCATAAATATAGTTACTTAAACTTGCTAGCATTCCTATAACTATTGAAAACACTATAATATATATAATTAAAATAGTTAAAGTAACACCTTTTTCTGATTTCATAATTACCACCTATTCTTTAACTTTAATTTTACTTATCTCTATTGTCCTTGTTTCTTTGTCAAATGTATAAAGTAGTGTTATATTTATTCTTTTAACTAAATCTTCTGCTTCTGGATGGTCTTTAGTATATTTTTCTATTGTATAAGAAATTTTATACTTGTCCGTAGGAAGCCCCACTTCTCTTGCGATTGCATTAACATCATCTGTATCATCATAAGCTTTTAAGTCAATTGCTTCACAAATCTTTGTCAAGTAACTCATTGCATCCTCATGTATTTTAATTAATGATGCTTGTTTATAAATATTTAAATATAAAGTTAAAATTAAAGATGTAAATAATACAAATATTATTACACCTGTTGTCATGTCTAATGTTGTAGCCCCTTTATTATTCTTAAAATTAATTTTCATTTATTCACCTACCAAAGTAAATATCCAATATATACAAATAAAACTGTTAATGCATTTGATATGCATAAGTAAAAAGCTATTGGCTCATTTTTTATATTTATAATGCTTTTTTTATTTTTGCTAAATAACTTGTTAATTATTAGTTTTACAGCAATTATTATAAGTGTAACAATTATTGAAACTATTGTTGCAACTTCATAAGTATATAATGAAATTATAATGCAAAGAACAATAATATTCATCCAATATGGATTTTTTCCTTTTTTTTGAATCTCATATGTGTTTATTACAGTTATAATTGCAATTACTACTAAATAAATAATAAATCTATTTATGTTAAAACTTTCATCTATAAAGAAATTATATATGCTGTATAATATAGAAATTATTATTCCATATATTAATACTCTTTTGTCAACTTTTGAATGTTCTTTATCGATACCTGCAATTAAAAATAAAAATACAATATATAATGCTCCAAATCCAAATTCAATGATGCCATTTATATCTAATGTATAAACATTTATTCTTAAAAGCATTGCAAGTATTATAAAAGATATTCCACCTAAAAATTCCATAAGAAAATATCTTATGCTTATTTTTGATTTACAATATCTACATTTTCCACCTAGAAAAATGTAACTAAGAATTGGTATTAAATCTAAGAAAGATAATTTATGGTTGCATTTCGGACAATATGACCTCTCATGTGTTATATCTTGATTTATTGGTATTCTATATGTTGCTAGTGTCAAAAAACTTCCGAATATACATCCCATTGCAAATAATATTAAGTACAATATTACATTCATTTTTGCCCCTTTACTATATAAAGGTTACCTAAATACGAATAATTTAGGTAACCTCCATATTTAGTACTATTTATCTTTTGCTATATAGCACTTTATTATTTTATTGTTTAAAATAATTATTGTAAACGCTGTCAAAATCTTTATCGAATTGATTCATTGTTGTTGCTTCATTTGCTTCAGCATTTCTCCATGTATCTGCAGCATTTTGTGCTCTATTAAATATACCATTATTTCCAATAGATAAGCTGATAGCTACACCTGCTAAAATTAATAATACGATAATAGTTACAACTAAAGCTACTAATGTAATACCTTTTTCTTTCTTAAACATTTTAAACTTCCCTCCTTAGTAAATTTTTGTATATATTTATAAAATAAATATTACCGATAATTATTTAGTACCAGAATGCACATTTTGTGATTGATAGAAATTGTCTGTTACATTTTTATTTGAAGTGTCTGCGTTTCCGCTTACTCCATTTGTATTTGTAACATTTGACTCAGTATATAGTGCAAATGGATCTGGTTTTCCTGGATTATAACTTTGTACCTGTTGGTATTTAGTTAAATCTGAATTTTCAATTTTATAGTCTTCATCTTCCATTGAGAATGTATTTGTTACATTTGATGATATTTCTGCTTCTACATTTTCTGGTGTTGAATATGCAGTAACTTTTGCTGGTATAATTTTGTTATTTGGAATATAATTATAAAATATTACTGCCATAACTAATACCAAAGCTATACATACTAATAATATAATGAAGATTTCTTTTAAAATAGATTTCGCCATAATAACTCCTATTCTGTCACATTTGAATTTGTTTCATTTGTATTTTTATTTTCTGTAACACCATTTGTTGTATTGCTAGTTGTTTCTTTTGTAGTATTATTTTCTGTTTCCGAAACATTATTTGTTTGTGTTGAAACTGAAGTTTTTTCTTGCTTAATCTTTACATCTTTTACTGTAAAGTTACAAACACTTTGTGACATTGTGAAATCATCTATTGTAAATTCTAATGCTGGATCATTTTCCAAAGATGTTATGAAATTAGTAATTGCTAGATAATTTCCTGCTACTGTAAATCTAATTGTTCTGTACTCTGCAATTGTTCCTGCTGTAATATCTATGTTTATTGTTACACCTTCTGAAGTAGCATGATTTCCAAGTCTGCTCCACAAATATTCAATCGTATAATTCTTTGTTTGTGTTGCCTGTTTAATTTGGCTATCTGTACTTACATTAATTAAATTTAAACATTCTTCTTTTGCTTCTGCCAAAGTTGAAATATCTTTCTTTAGTTTACTCAAATTTTGTGTGTAACGCTCATTTACTGTTTTTGCTTCTTCTATTTGCTTGTCCAAATCTGCATTCAAGTCTTGCAAAGCAGTAATTCCATAGACTTCCAATCCGCCAATTTTAATTCCTTTTGTAAAAGATAATCCCGCCAGTACAATTAATAATATTAATAATAATGACATTAATAACTTTCTCATTGTTTCTCCTTTTCGGGTTTATGGTAAGTCGCCTTCTATCGATACGACTACATATTCTCCAGTTTTTGTTCCTTCTGTTGATGTTACATTTAGTAAATATCCATTGTTATTCAATTTTGCTTTAAAATATGCAAGTTGTTCATATTGTTTTGATTGAGCTGTAAGCGCTATATGTTGTGTTCCATCAGCGTTTTGTGTATTTACTATTTTTACAAGTTGTACACTTTTTGGAATACAATATACTATTTGATTTAATAGTGTTGGAATTTGATTTTTTCTACTACGCTTTGTTTCTGCTTGTGAAGATGCATCATTTAATCCACTAACTATTGATTGATAATCTTTTGTTTTTGATAGTACTTTTGTATCATCACTGTTTACTGCTGCTATTTGCTTGTTAGTATCTTGTATAACATCCTTTGTTTCTTGTGTCTTTTCAAGAATTTGTGTTCCCAAGAATAATGAACATCCAGAAAATACAACTATTACTAATATAACTGTTGCCATTGACCTTACAAGCCACATCTCTGAACGTGTTAGCTTCCCCCTCAAATTCATATCAAATTTAAACGATGGCTTTTTAGCTCCCTTTGAACCTTTGCCTATTGACTTTATATCTGAATGTAATAATGTGTTTAAATCATCTTTCCAATTGCTTGCTTTAAAGTTTAAACTTTTTAGACCATAATCTAGTCCCTCCATAGCAAGTGCTATTGCACTATTTACCTCAATATAGTCTTTTATATTAATCTTACTGTCATTTTGTGCAAAAAAAGGTTTTAATATTTCACATTTTGAATCTCTAAAGTATTCTTGAAAATAAAGTTCTATATTATTAACTGCTGTTGCTAGTCCTGTTAAATATATTTTATCTATTTTTGGATACTTTTGTTTCATCTTTAGTATTTCATTTGCAATACTATAAAGTTGTGGTAATATAAAAGATAAATATTGATTTGTTCCTTCTAGCATATCAGGTGTTTCCATTGTATAAATCGTTGTATTTTTGCAAGCTTCATATGATTTCATATATGAGTTTTCTTTTTCATTTATACTTTCCAATGGTTCCTTCATGCCATAAGGAATTTTATCTATTGAATATACCTTTTGATTCAATATTGTTGTTATAGTCGTATCATTTTCAATGTTCACAATCATTACATTTTCACCTTTTTTTGTGTCTGCAATGTTTGTTATTGATGTTGCAACTGGTGTAATTGATTTTATTTTGCCTTTGTTAACATAAGAATTTATTTCTTCTAAGTTATTTTTACCTTCATATATAAATACAACTCGATTTCTATCCTTATTGTCAATATCATTTACTACCACATATCTTCCTTCATAAGCATTTGGATTAATATGTTCATCTGCACATGTACTTTCGAATTCAGTATTTATTGTTTTTTTCATATCGTTTTTGCTAAGTAAATTAAATATACTATAATAGCTAATTTTTTCGTCTTGCGTATTTATACAAATCGGAATATTTATGCTGTTAGTTTCATTTATTATTTGACTTATATTTTTTGTCAAGTCGTCATAAAACTTAATTCCACAAGATGCAACACTTAATTGATTGTTGTTTTTTGTTACTTTCGCGTATTTAATTACTTGATTAGATATGCTAATTCCTAAGCTTTCTTGCATCTTTCTTACTCCTTTTTTGTATTTTATATTATTTTTTACTTTTTTTGTACTTTTATTCTGTTTTATTTTTCCAAAGTTTTTTCTATCATATTTATTATAATATTTAAATTAAAAAAGTCAATCGCTTATATCTCTTTGTAAAAAAAATGTAATATTTGTAATATTAACGAAATTTTTGTACAATTTTGTAACTTTTTATTTTATTTTTTGTTATTTTGCACAACTTTATAAACATATTCCATCATGTAGTTTGACACTGAATCCGGTGCTACTTTTCCTGGTAAACCTTGTGCTGGTACAACTTTTATTCCTAATTTGTAAGCAGTATCTAAATCTACTCCACCGTGGTTTAGATGCAAGTTCCACAATTAATGTTTCTTTATTTAAAAAGATAAGTTTTCCTTTATCCAAAATTATCGATGGTATTGTATTAAATATAATATCCATTTTACATATATTATTTGTTAGCTCTTCTTTTTTTATAGGTTTATATCCATATGCTTCAATCCATGCCAAATCAATTTCTTTTCTTGCCATAACATAAACATCTAATCCAAGCCTTTCTAATTTATTGCATAGAGTCTTTCCTACTTTTCCAAATCCCAGTACCATTACCTTGCTATTTGATAACTCATATGTTGTCTCTTCCATCGCTACTTGAATCGCTCCTTCTGCTGTTGATATTGTATTTAATATAGCATATCTTTCATCTGTTAATATGTCATTTCCTATGATTTTGTTATTTAATTGTCCTGCTATAAAGGTATTATCTTTCGTAAACTCTGACAATTCATCTATTGTTAACTTTTTATCACTTAGTGGCATATATACATTTATTCCATCTTTGCTTAAAGGTACACTGCTTATTATTACTTCATCACCATTTATCATATCTTTTTTTAGAAATTTTACTTCTTCTGTTTCCTCAATTATGTTACCATATGTTCTTACATTATTCCCATCTCTTTTTAGCTTTTCCCCCAGTCTTGTAAGTCTTTTATCTCCACCAATTATAAAAAAATTGTAATTCATACAAAACCTCCTTTAAGGTATTTTATGAATTACAATTCTTTTTGTTATATTTCTCGCTCATTTTCTATTTGTATATCTTTTTTTTCTATTTTCGGATCAATTAATTTCTCAACTATCGAGTAAGTTCTGTTTAAATATTTTATTAAATTTTGTTCTTTTTCATTAATATTTGTTTTTACAGTTTTATTTTCCTTTAATTTTATTTTTCCCATTATTGCTGTAAAATATGCATCTTTTTCTATATTTTTAATTATTTCAGGATTCAATTCTATCGCTATATTTGCATACTGAACAGCTAAATCTTTTTGATTATTTATAAGTTTTATTTTAGCAACATAATAATATGCTTCCGCTTGTAATCTTTCATCATCACAATTTGTGCACTCCATGAAATATCTTTCCGCTTCTCCATACTCTTTAAATATTAGTGAAATTTGTCCCATATTAAGAGTTGCTACATTTGCAATACCATTTATTGTTGCCGCCTTTTTATAATATTCCATTGCATTTGAAAAATCGTTTAATCTAGTATATGTCATTCCCATGCTATAATATAAAATATATTCACCAGGATGATGTTTTAAACCTTCTTGATATATCAAAATAGCTTCTTTAAATAGTTCTTTAGAATATAATATATCTCCTAAAAGTAAACTTGCATCTAAATAATCTGGATTTGCTTTTAAAAATTCTTCTAACAAATTAATTGCCAAATTGTCTTTGCTATTTTCTCTATATAACTTTGCTAATTTTATATAATTTGTTTTGTTTTTTGGTTTTAGTTCTATTAATTTACCATATTCATACTCAGCTTTTTCTTTTTCATTCATTTTTTCATACAATTCAGCTAATTTCTTGTGTGACATATAACTATTTGGATATTTTTCTATATTTATAAGCAGCTCTTTTTTGGCTAGTTCATAATGCTCCCTCTTATAATATTTTATAGCTTTTATGATTTTTAATACTTCTAGCAAATTAATTCCATTTCTTTCTAAAATAAGTACTATTAATGGAACTATTACACTAAACAGGTACATTATAATTAGCACTATGAAATTAGGCGTTTTTCCATTTAAAATAAATATAAAATCAATAAAAATCCCTACAAATTCTGTAACTAATGCCCAAATATAATTTGAGTTATTCTCTTTAATTAATTTAAAAAATGTTATTCCAAATACTATAAGCACTATAATACTAAAAATAATAATGTGTATCATTTATTTTCCTTCTAAAATATTTTTTATATTATTAGAGTATACCATAATATTATTTTTTTAACAAGAGTTATTTTTATCATATTTCCATATTTTTTCATTGTGTTTATATTGTGAATTCTTCAAAAAAGCTTATACTTAGCGATTTAGCGTCATCGTTATTTCCTTTCTTTTGCTATACTTTCATATAGAAATATTAAATATTTTATATTTTATTATCGCTAGAAAGGAGTGTAGCTATGTTACTTTGTACAGCAGTAAGACAAAGGATAATAAATCTTGCAAAAGAAAAGGATATGACTCTTCATAAATTAGCTCTAAGCTCAGGCATTCCTTATTCTACCTTAAGTAGCTTCATGAACGCAAAAAGTAATAGCCTTACTTTAACAACATTATTGCATTTATGTGAAGGTGCTGATATTGAATTAGAAGATTTCTTTAAAGATAAATTATTTAAAGATGTTGAAGCAGAAGATGTAAGAGTTCCAAAAAAATAATTAAAATTAGTGGAGTATTTATTTTAGTAAATGCTCCTTATTTTTTTATGAATCTAAACTATTTATATTTTGATTATAATGTGGTATTATTA
>USTA01000019.1 GCA_900557475.1 uncultured Clostridium sp.
TCAAAAATTACCAGCAACAATACTTTCTAGATGTCAGAGATTTGATTTTAAAAAAATTTCTGAAGAAAATATATCATTAAACTTAAGTAAAATATGTAAAGAATGTGAAATCGAATATTCAGATAGAGCTTTAAATTTAATTGCAGAATTATCAGAGGGAGCAATGAGAGATGCTCTTTCAATTCTAGAAAGGTGTTCTCAGGGAGAAGAAAATAATATTACAGAAGAAAAAGTGAAGGAACTAGTTGGAATACCAAAATTAGAATATATTTCAGGAATATTTAAAGCTATTACAGAATATAATGTAGATTTAGGAATAGAAATAGTAAATAAAATAATATTAGAGGGCAAAGATATAGATAATTTCTTGTGGGAAGTTGTGAAATATGCAAGAGATATTATGATACTAAAAACCACAAATAATTTATCAAATATATATTCTGAAAATGATAAATCTACAATGTCAAAAATAGCAGAAATATTAAACAAAGATAGAATATTTGGAATAATTTATTCTTTATCAGATTTAGAAAATGAAATTAAATGGTCATCTCAAAAAAATATAATTTTCCAAGTGGGAATAATGAGGTTATGTAGCAAGGAAAATTCTACGCTAAATGAAAGAGTAGAAAACTTGGAAAGGAAAATTGCATCAGGTGGAGTTGAAACAGTAAAAACAAAAGTAGAAGTGGCAAAGGTGCAAAATAAAACAGTACAGTCCACAAAAAGTGTAGAAACTGTGGAAAGACCTAAGCAACTTAAGCCAGTTGCTGGAGAAGAATTCTGGACAAATGTAATAAATAAGTTAAAAGAAGAAAGAAAAGCTATGTTATATTCAAACTTAAATAATACAAAAGCAATATTATTAGATGATATGACAGTTGGAATAAAATTTTTGAATGGGCTAAATAGTTTTGGAAAAGCAGTTATTGAAAAAACAGAAAATATGAATGAATTAAAAAAATTGGTATCTATGGAATGTGGCAAAGAAATGAGAATAAAATTAATATTAGATAGCCCAAATGGAAAAACTGAAGAGAATAATAGTGTTCCTATGGATTTAGGAATAGATATAAATTATATAGATTAATAGGAGGAAAAAATGGGAAGAGGATTTCAAGGAGGATTTGGCGGTATCAACATGAACCAAATCATGAAACAAGCAAAAAAAATGCAAGAGGAGATGGAAAAATCTCAAGAAAGTTTAGCTAGTCAAAGTTTTGAAAGTACAGTTGGTGGTGGTGCAGTATATGCAAAAGTAAATGGATCAAAAGTTGTAGAAGAAATTAAAATACAAAAAGATGTAGTAGATCCAGAAGATGTAGAAATGTTACAAGATTTAATTTTAACTTGTGTAAATGATGCATTAAAAAAAGTTGATGCTGCTCAAGCACAAGAACTTGGAAAATATAATATACCGGGGTTAATGTAAGAGATGTCTTATTATTCACCATCAATTGAAAAGTTAATAGAATCTTTTAAGAAACTACCAAGTATAGGGGAAAAAACAGCAATAAGACTAGCGTTTTATATTCTAAATTCTTCAGAAGAAGAGGCAAATAGCTTTATACAAAGCATACAAAATGCAAAGAAAAATTTGAAATTTTGTTCTACATGTTACAATATTTCAGACACAGATCCTTGTCCAATATGTTCGAATCAATCGAGGGACAAATCTAAAATTTGTGTTGTAGAAGATGTAAAAGACGTAGTAGCAATGGAAAGGACTCACGAGTTTAAAGGACTTTATCACGTACTTCATGGGTCAATATCACCAATGGATGGTATTGGACCAGATGACATAAAAATAAAGGAATTGTTGGCTAGACTTATGAATGGAGAAGTTAAAGAAGTTATTTTAGCAACAAACCCAAGAGTAGAGGGAGAAGCTACATCTATGTATATAGCAAAATTAATAAAACCAATGGGAATAAAAGTAACAAGAATTGCACATGGAATTCCTATTGGCGGAGATATTGAATATACTGACGAATTTACATTAGGAAAAGCATTAGAAGGAAGGGTAGATTTATAATCTATCCTTCTAATAATTTTTTACAAATATTTCTTGTAGAATACCTTTTAGCCATTAATTTGGAACGAATTTTCATGTGTTCAATCTGCTTTGGATTAGAAAGCAAGTCAGAAACAACTTCATCAGGTTTTTCTGTTTTTCTTATCCATACAGCAACTCCAGCCCTCTCTAAAAATTCAGCGTTTTCAACTTCTTGCCCAGGTATTGGATTAATTATAACAATAGGAAGACCAGAAGCTAGACTTTCAGATATAGTAAGTCCACCAGGCTTAGTTACTACTAAATCCGAAATACTCATAAGTTCAGGAACCTCATTTGTATATCCATATACTTGAACATTTGGATTATTACCAACGGTTTCTTCAAAGGCATGCCTCATTTTTTCATTTTTACCAGAAATAGCAATTAGTTGATATTCGTTTCCTAAATCATTAATAAAAGCATTAAGAATTTTTATTGTAGCACTTTTTCCTAAGCCAAACTCTCCACCACCAAAAAAAAGTATAGTTTTTTTATTTAAATCTAAATCAAACGACTTCTTTATTTCTTCTCTATTAAAATGTTTTAAAAATCTATTTGAAAGCGGAATACCAGTAGCAAAAATTTTGGATTCATCTATGCCTTTTTTAGAAATATCTTTTTTCATTCCTTCATGTGAAACAAAAAAATAGTCTATTTGTTCATTTCCAACAAGCCACTGGTCGTGTGAAGCAAAATCTGTCATGACACTTGCCAAAATGCAATTAGTTTTGCCCTTTCGTTTTAAATATGCAGTCATTTGGCTGCCAAATGGGTGTGTTGAAATTACAATATCAGGATTAAATTCATCAAAAAGCTTATGCAGTTTAATAGACATAAGTTTATTAGCACCATTACTAATATGTGCCATTGCTCCATGCTGAGACTGATTATAGATTTTACCCCATGCCCATGGAGCATTTTTTGCCATTTCTTTGTAAGCAAGAGTAGTAAGTTTATCTATATCTTTATTTATATATTTTATACAATCAACCATTTCCGTTTCAGCGTCTTTATAGTGGTCATCAATATACTGTTTAATAGATTTGGCGGCAGAAAGATGCCCTCCTCCATATGCAGCATAAAAAATTAAAATTTTCATAAATTTACCTCACATAATTAAATTATATAAATTTTTATGAAATTATTCAAGCATTTTCAAATTAATTAAGAAAATTATAATGTATAAACTATGAAAAGATGGAAAAAATATATAAAAAATGAAGGAGATTAAAAAAATGGGAAAAATAAAAGAAAAACTTATGGATTTTAAAGAAAGATTAAGAGACAGAAAAATGTTAACAATAGTCGTTTCTTTAATAAGTATAATTTTAGTATTAGCTGTTGTTGTTTATATAAAGCAAAGAGAATACAGAAATCTTGCAGAAAATGGATATAATAACGCATTTTATCAATTGGTGGAATATGTAAATCAAACAGAGGTAATGATAGGGAAAGCAATGGTAAGTAATAATGCTAAACATGGAGCAGAAACACTCACAAATGTGTGGCGAAATGCTAGTTTGGCACAAAGTTATTTAGCAAGACTTCCAATAACAACACGGAGAATTAGAAAACACACAAAAATTTTTAAATCAAGTTTCCGATTATAGTTATAGTTTAGCTGTAAAAGCAATGAGTGGAACTCCGCTATCAGAAGAAGATACAACTAATTTAACTAATTTATATAATTATAGTAGAGAATTAAAAGATACAATAAATCAATTAGAAGTAGATTTATATTCAGGAGATATAAAATGGGGTGAACTTGAAAAGAAGGGTGGCAATAGTTTAGAAGAAGAAACAAATAATTTATCTAAAGCAAGCTTTAGTAATATAAATTCTGGTCTTAATGAATATGCAGGATTAATATACGATGGAGCGTTTTCGGAACATATGACAAATCCAGAAAGAGTAGGACTTACAGGAAATGAAATAAATGAAGAAGAAGCAAAACAAAAAGCTAGAGAATTTATAGCAAAGGAAAAAGAACTTGAAATAATATCAAATGGGCAATCACAAAATGGAAATATTGAAGGATATAGTTTTACATTAAAAGAAAGTGAAGATATACTATATAATATATTAGTATCTAAAATTGGTGGGCATATTGTGGCTATGAATTCAAATAGGGATGTTATAGAGGAAAAGATTTCAGTAGAAGAAGCTGTTCAAAATGGAAAGATGTTTCTAGAATCAAGAGGATTTAAGAATATGAAGGAAACATATTATATAAAAATGGATAATATTGTAACTGCAAATTTCGCTTATGAACAAGATAGGACTTTAATGTATCCAGACCTTATAAAAGTTAAAATTAGTTTGGATAATGGAGAAGTACTAGGAATAGAAACAACAGGATATCTTAACTCTCATAAAGAAAAAAGAGAACTTAAAAATCCTAAAATAAGTATGGAAGAGGCAAAATCAAAACTAAATCCAAAATTAGATATTTCATCAGATAGATTGGCGGTTATACCTACAAAATGGAACACAGAAGTATTTTGTTATGAATTTAAAGGAAATATAAATGGCAATGACTTTCTTATATATATAAATGCTGAGACAGGTGAAGAACAAGATATTTTAATGATTATAAATACCCCTGATGGAACTCTTACAGAATAAAAAGATTGATAACAAAAAGTTATACTATTTATAATTTTGATAGTATAATTTTTTGTGTTTTTTAGCTATAAAAAATACTTGTAAAATGATAATATATGGCATATAATTAAAAAACAGGAGGAAGTTATGCAAGTTAAAGAAATTTTAAAAGTTACAAATGGAAAATTAATATATGGAAATGAAGAAATTGAATGTACAGAATTTTCGAGGGACACAAGAGAAATAAAAAAAGGTTATGCATATGTTGGAATAAAAGGAGAAAGCTTTGATGGAAATGACTTTTACAAAGAAGCAATAAAAAATGGGGCAACTATTTGTATATTAGAAAAGGTTCCTAAAGAAGAAGTTTCAGCAGCAATAATTGTAGTAGAAAACACAATTATTGCATTGGAGCAAATTGCTTGTTATAAGAGGGAACAATATGATATGCCTGTTGTTGGAATAACTGGTAGTGTAGGAAAAACTAGCACAAAAGACTTAATTGCATCAGTTGTATCTGAAAAGTATAATACATTAAAAACAAAAGAAAATTATAATAATGAAATAGGAGTTCCGTTTACAGTGCTTTCTTTAAAAAATGAAGAAGCAATGGTTATAGAAATGGGAATGGATCACTATGGAGAGTTAAGAAGACTTACAAATGTAGTAAAACCTACGCTAGTAGTGCTTACAAATATAGGGGCAAGTCATATAGTAAACTTTGGTTCTTTGGAAAACATTTTAAAGGCAAAATTAGAAATATTAGAAGGACTGAAAGGAAATACAGTTATAATAAATAATGATAATGAACTATTAAATAAATGGGCAAAGGAAAATAATGAAAAGTATAATATAATTACATATGGAATGAGGGAGAAAAGTGATTATATGCCACTTGACATTGAATTAAAAGAAAACTCAAGTAAATATAAGTATGATGGAGAAACAGTAGAAGTTCCTGTTGGAGGAGAGCATTTTGTATTAAATAGTCTTTGTGCAATAGCAGTAGGAGAATATTTAAATATGCCATTAGAAAAAATAATAGCTGGGATATCAAAATTTAAACTTTCAAAGAATAGAATGCAGATTGAGAAGGGAATAAAAGGATCTATAATAATTGATGATACATATAATGCTAACTATGATTCTATGTCAGCAGGTGTTAAATATTTAAAAAGCTTTAAGAATAAGAGAAAAATAGCAGTATTAGGAGATATGCTTAACTTAGGAGATTACTCAAAAGCTTTACATGAAAAAATAGGTAAAGAGATAGATTGTAATATCGACTACTTAATTACAGTAGGTTCAGAATCAAAAAATATAGCAAATGAGTCTACTGCAAAAGAAATTTTTTCTTTTAATAGTAATAAAGATGCTATAAATAAAATAGAATCTATAATAAGCCAAGATGATGTGATTTTGGTAAAGGCCTCTCACGCAATGAATTTTATAGAAATAGTGGAGGCAATAAAGGAGGTTTTATGAAAATAGCTGTTATTTATGGAGGAATATCAACAGAACACGATGTATCAATAAAATCCGCAAAGAATGTAATAAATAATATAGATACTAATAAATATGATGTTACTCCAATTTTAATAGCGAAAGATGGTTCATGGTATAAGAATGGCAAATTATTAAAAAACATTATTGAAGAGCTTAAAAAAGTAGATGTAGTATTTCCTATATTGCATGGTAAATTTGGTGAAGACGGTACCGTGCAAGGAATGCTAGAAATGCATAAAATACCATATGTGGGTTGCAATGTATTAGCATCTAGTATATGCATGGATAAAATATATACAAAAATAATATTGGATAAAGCTAAAATAAAACAAGCAAATTACATTTATATAAAAGATGAAAATATTTATGTAGATGATGAATTTGAAGAACTTGAGTTAGAAAATGATAGAATTGTAGAATTAGTAGAAAAGAAATTAGGATATCCAGTGTTTATAAAGCCATCAAGATCAGGGTCTTCAATAGGGATAAAAAAGGCTAGAAATGCTCAAGAGCTTATAGCAGGTATACAAAAAGCAGCAGAATTCGATAGTAAAATTTTGGTAGAAGAATATATTGATGGTAGAGAACTTGAATGTGCTATATTAAACGGTAAAGCGATTGAAGTAGGAGAAATAGTTCCAGGAGATGATTTCTATTCATATGAAGCTAAATATAATAATAAAGAATCAATGGTAATTGTTCCAGCAGAAATTAAAACAGAAATTAGAAATAAGATAAAATATTTAGCAGAAAAAGCATTTAAGGTTGTAGATGGAACAGGGCTAGCAAGAATAGATTTCTTTTTAGAAGATAAAACAGATGAATTATATATTAATGAAATAAATACGATGCCAGGATTTACGGAAATAAGTATGTATCCAAAACTATGTGAGGCTGGCAATATAAACTATAAAGACTTAATAAGTAATTTAATAGAATCAGCAGTAAAATAGAGGTAAAAATGGAAACAAATATTGAAAAATTAAAAGAATATTTAGGAAAAAGAGTATCAGAAAAAAGATTAAGCCATAGTATAGGTGTTATGAATATGTGCGAAAGATTGGCACATATTCATAATTCGGATATAACTAGGGCGAAGTTAGCAGGGCTTATGCATGATATGGCAAAAGAGTTAACAAAAGAAGAAAAGTTGAATTATGTAAAAGAAAATGAGATTAAACATAATAAATATGAAGAAAAATTTGTAGATATATTACATGGAAAAATAGCAGCAGATATGTGCAAAAAGCTATATAAGTTCGATGAAGAAATGTGTATAGCAATAGCATATCATACTACTGGTAAAGAAAATATGTCTTTATTAGAAAAGATAGTATTTATTGCAGATAAAATAGACGAAACGAGGAATTATGAAGGTATAGACGAATTAAGAGAATTAGCATACAAAGACTTAAATAGTGCTATTTTAAAAAACATTGATAAAGAAATTGCTAGAAAGCTAGAGGAAAAAAAGTGGATTTCAGAAGAAAGTTTAAAAACTAGAAATTATTTGCTTCTAAATAGTGAAAAATGAATAAATATGTGATATAATGTTTGCAGCATAGAATCTAGGAGGGGGAAAATGAGCTTTAAAGATTACTATAATATACTAGGTTTAGAAACAAATAAAGTAACAATAAATGAAATAAAAGTTGCATATAGAGAACAAGCTAAAAAGTATCACCCAGATATGAACGGTGGAGATACTACTCTTGAGGACAAGTTTAAAGACATAAATGAAGCATATAAAACTTTATCTGATGAAAAGGCAAGACGAAAATACGACAGAAACTGGTATGTATATACAGAAAGAAAGAAAAAAATAAGTGCAAAAGAAAATGAAGAAAAGAAAAGTTTTTGGCAAAAATTAATGGATTTACTTTTCGGAGTATCTAGTACAAACAAAAAAGTAAACCCAGAAAAAAAGAAGCCATTACTAGGTGAAAATATAGATACAGAGATAGAAGTTAATATATTAGAAGCTTTTAATGGAACAAATAAAAAATTAAAGCTATTAGCAGTAGACGGAAAAACAAAAACATTTTCATTAAAAGTTCCAGCAGGGGTTCAAAATGGCGACAAAATTAGATTTGTAGGACAAGGTAAGCCTGGAAAAAATGGTGGAAAAAATGGAGACTTATTAGTAAAAATAATAATAAAGGATACGGATAAGTTTAAGCTTAAAGGAACAGATATATATACAGAAATAGAATTGGCACCATGGGAAGCCGCGTTGGGCTCTAAGGTTTCAGTTGACAGTATAGATGGAAATATATCATTGGTAATTCCAAAGGGAACGCAAAGTGGAGAATTATTTAATATTAAAGAAAAAGGATATAAAGTAGGAATGGGAAAGAGAGGCAATTTTTATATTAGTACAAAAATTGTTGTTCCTAAAAAGCCTACTGAAAAAGAAATAAAATTATACGAAGAACTAAAAGAACTAGCAACAAATTGCTAAATATGTATTAAAAAGACTTGGTTGACATATTATTGTAAATATGTTATAATAAAAATGTTGAACTAAGGAGAAGTAAGAAAGAGGTGCTAAAATGACTGAAGAATTTCAAGGTAAATATTTTAGTGTAACTGATCCTAATGGAGTAAATACAGTTATATATAGAATTAACAAAACAGCCAAGGAATTACAAAAACAGTATCCTAAATATACTGTTGAAAGATTAGTGTACTCTGAAGAAATAAATGGAGCAGCAAAGAAGAAGACCTTTTTTGTAGACTATCCAGATCCAGAAGGAGAAGACTTAGTGATACTATCTTTTGGACAAGAAAAGGTTGTTGTAAATATGGGAGTATTAAAGGAAGATAGATTAAAAATATCTAAAAGACCTATTCCTGTAAAATTTAATACAATATATTCAGAAATACCAACTGAATTTAAGGATTTTACATACACACCAAATTTACAAAGACCAATTACAATCATAGATCCAGAGACAACAGAAGAAGTGAAACCAAAGCTCTATATAGATAACCAAACAAATGAAATTAAGGGAAAATGCAAATTAAAACCATATAAATCTTATTTTACATTTGAGATAAAGTAAGAATAAAAGGAGGATATACAAGTGGTAAGTCAAAATGAGCCAACAGTAACAGCATCGATGCTTGTTTTACAAAATGAAAGGACAAATGGAAATTATTTTGAGGGAAAAGCGGATGTAAATCAAAATCCTGAAGCAGCAATTGCAGAACAATTTATGAATATTATAGTAGGAGATTGTGCTAGAGATAACAAGATGCCAAGTTTTGAACAAAGAAAGCAAATGTCAGAGAACAAGCAAAGAAGAGATATGCTAGCAGGAAAAAATATAGACAGAGATAGATAAATATTAAACTAAAGCGAAGGTGAATTATGGAAAATAAATTTAAAAAATTCATGAAGAAAAATTTAAAGTATTTTATATTTGCACTAATTTTGTGGGTGATTGCAGAAATTGTACTTGCAGCACCAATTGCATATACAATAAGTGAGAGCTATGTTGATGGTAAATTCGATATAGCTCTCTTTATACAGGATTTAGTAGGAAATATAGTATCATTTTCATCTATAACAAAGGTTTTTGATGAGGCTGTAATAGGGGTTTTTGAAAAAACAACATTATGGTTTGGAGCAATAATTGCAATAGCAGTTACAATTGGAGCAATAAAAGGTA
>USTA01000020.1 GCA_900557475.1 uncultured Clostridium sp.
AGATCTATTACTACCATCTTTGGTACTGTCTATTTTAAACGTACATTGTTTAAAAGTAAATTATCTAATAAATATGTCTTTTTAGTAGATAAATATTTTAATTTACCTAAATATGACCATTATGACCCTATTATTAAGTCTATTGCTATTAACAATGCTTTCCATACTTCTCAAGCTCAAGCATCTCGTGATGTATCTTTCATTACAAATGGTTTATCTTACTTCATGGATAAAGACAAAATTTTTGCTATTCCTCGTCAGTCTATATACAATTGGATTAAAAAATGGAATGTTCCTAATGTTATTCCTAAATCTATTAATACTCCTGATACTCTATATGTTATGGCTGATGAAAAATATATTGGCTCTCAAAATTCTGATAAAGATATTATGGTTAAATGCTTTGTTACTTTTGAAGATGTAAAACCTGTTTCTAAAAATCGTAATCAACTTTCTAATCGCTTTGTATTCTCTACTTGTTCCAAAAAGCCTTGGAAAGTGTTTATGGATAAAATTGCTTTACGTTATGACTTCACTAAAATTAAAAATATTGCTCTTATTGGTGATGGAGGCAATTGGATAAAATCTGGTATCTCTGAACTTCGTCTTGACTCGTGCAATTTAGTTAAATATTATCTTTGTGAATTTCATTTTAAACAAGCTATACATCGTATTACTACCGATAAACTTAAACGCAAAATACTTATTAGGATTTTTAAATACTACTCTAAAAAGAAATTTATTAAAGCTACTAACATTATTTTAAAGTACCATCAAGAACGTGAAAAAACTATTAAGAAAAGTATTGATTACATTATTAACAATTATTCTTACATAAAAAATATGCTTAATTTTAATATTGGTTCATCAATGGAAAGTCATATTTCACACCTTATTGCTTCTTTCTTCTCATCTAGACCAAAAGGCTTTTCTACAAGAAACATAGATAAATACTTACTTTTAAATGATTACAAAAACAACAACATAAATATTTTTAATTTATATTTGAAAACATATACTTCAAAGCGTTCAATTAATATTAATGAAAATGAATACTACTTTACATTATCTAATTGTTCAGGTATTGATAACATTCCTATTTTAAAATATGGTAATGTAACTCACGAATACATAACTTTAAGAAATATTTGTCATTACTAAAATTTAAGAACTTAGATTTTAATTTCTAAGTTCTTACAAAAATTTTCCGATATTTCTTGACACTAATTAAAAAAGATGAGGATTTTCCCCATCTTTATATGAATTCATATATTTTATATATAAATTATGCATTAACTGTATCTTTTAAAGCTTTTCCTGCTTTGAAAACTGGAGCTTTGCTTGCTGGTATTTTGATTTCTTCTTTAGTTTGTGGATTTCTTCCTTTTCTAGCTGCTCTTTTTCTAACTTCGAAAGATCCAAAGCCTACTAATTGTACCTTGTCACCTTTTACTAAGCTTTCTGTAATAACATCTACAAATGCATCTAAAGAAGCTTCTGCATTCTTTTTTGTGTCTCCTGTCTTAGCAGCGATTGCTGCGATTAATTCAGATTTGTTCATTTTCTATTACCTCCTATAAAGAACGAATGTTGTAGACTTTTTTGAATCTACTATTACTATTATTCTTCAAAGAATGACAAAATCCTTCTTAAATTTTATACTTTTTTCGTTAAAGTCTTTGGGGCTCTAAGCATTCCTCGTTTTCTTTGCTAAAAATAGCCAATTATTCTTCATCTCATCTTTTCTTTTTAGAAGCTTTTAATCCCTTTATTTTACTGACGTTTACTATTTTTAAAGCTAATATTATTGCTAGATAAATACTTGCACCTATTACTAATCCTAAAACTACTGCAATTTTTTTATTAATTACTATATTTAGTAACTTTATAAAGATATTTGATACAAAAATAAATACTGTAACTGCTAATAATAGTTTTAGAATATTCTTTTTTCTTATTTTTACATTAACTTCTTTTTTTAACCAAGAATAGCATATCATCATTATTACAAAATGTGAAATTGTACTTGAAATCGCTGCTCCATTTATTCCTCCAAATGGAGCATTTATTGGTATTAATATTGTGTTTAATATATACCTAAAAACAACTCCCACTATTGTTGAAATTATTGGTGTTCTATTATTCCCAACTCCTATTAAGACTCCCCTTATTGTTTGTTCTATGCTTATAAAAATTACTATGCTTGCACTAAGTGAAAGTACTACTCCTCCTGCAGACGCATTTGGAAATAGTAGTTTTAATATTTCTTCTGCAAAAAAAATATATATTCCTGCTGTTGGAAGTGCTATTATAAGACCTAATAATAAAGATAAATTTATTCTTTCTTCTAACTCATTTAATTTATTTTTTGCCTTAGCTGCTGCAATACCTGGAATTAATGCTGTTGATATTGTTCCACTGAATGATAATGGTAAGTTTATTAACGTATCTACTTTTCCATTAAAGATTCCATATTGTACTTTTGCTTCTTCATAATTCATTGTATTTTGAAGTCCATCCATTATTGTAGTAGAATCCATATTTTTTCCTATTGTACCTATGAAAGGTGATAATGACATAGGAATTGCAGCATACAATATTTCTTTTATTATTTTCATTGTTCTTATTGGTATATAATTTACACTTGTTATTATTTCATATTTTATTTCATTTAATTCTTCTCTATAAAATTTGTATAAATATCCAAACTCTACTATATTTGCTAATGTTGTTGCCAAATTTGCTATTCCACAAATTATCTCTGTATTTGAAAGCTTAGATACAATAGCAGAAATTTCTATAATAACTATTGTAATAAATGTTTTTGTAAGTTGGTCATATGTTTGTGCTTTTGCTGTTGTTTTCATGTTTTCTCTTCCATTAAAATATCCTTTATATACTGATATAACCGCTACTAAAAACACAGATGGTGCTAATGCTATTATAGAAAGTTCCGTTTCTGGCATTCCTAAAAAATCTATCGCTATTTTTTTAGAAAATGCAACTAAAACAAAACTACCTATCATTCCTATGATTGAAAATAGTGCTAATGCTATTTTAAAAATCTTATATGCTCCTTTGTGATCCCCTATTGAAACTCTTTCTGCTACCATTTTTGAAATAGCTCCTGGCACTCCAATTGAGGTTAAACTAAGAAGTAATGAATATACTTGAAACGCTGCACTTGTTATAGCATTTCCTTCATCTCCAAAGCTTTCTTTATTAGTTAAATATAGTTTATATAAAAGCCCCAATACCTTTACAATTACTTGTGACATCATTAGTGCCACTATACTTTGTATAAATGTTTCCTTTTTTCTTTTCATGTTTAATTTATATGTTTTTATAGTAAAAAAATTCCCCTTACTACTTGTTTTTTTCTTCATTTTGTAGGATAATATATATATGAAAATTTGAAAGGGACATTGATATGAAAATATTTGATAAATTTCTAAAATGGCTAAAAACAGATAGAAATACATTTCTAACATACACTTTATCTTTGATAACCATTTTTATTTTAGTGGATAGATTAGTAGAATTCTTTTTAATAGTATTTACAGGAGTCTCTTCTACTTATTGGGGTCCAATCGCTTATGCTTTTGCACTTCTTTGTCCAATTTTTGCTTTTTTGTTTTCTGGTTCATCAAAATTCATAAAAAGCGATGATGATAAAATGGGATGGTTTTATGCTTATTGTATTTCTCTTTACATATTGTTTATTACAATGCTTACAGAATGGTGTAATGAGCTTTGTTGGTTAGGTTTAATTTCACTTCCTGGATATTCTGAAATTGCAACTAATTTCTCATATTTAATAAAGCCTGCTCTTTCTTCAATAGCATTGTACTTACCACTTACAACTATAAGCTTTTTCTTTAGAAAATTGTATACAATGGTTAATGATACTAAAGATATAAGAGATTCTATTTTTGATTACGAAGGTATCAATTTATCTGATAAAACAGTTGGATGGGGACAATATACAAACGAAATATTTATAGGTACAGACAAAGATCATGGTAATGCAGTAAAAATCCCTGAGGCTAAAAGATTTGAATCAACACTTGTTGTTGGTATATCTGGTTCTGGAAAGACATCTCTTATATTTGAGCCATGGGTTGCACAAGATATTGATAAAAAATATTTCTTTAAAGAAATGGCTAAGTCAATGGCTTTTGCATCTTTAAGAACAGGTCTTGCAACATTAGATGCGCCATATGATAATGATTATATAAATTCACATTTTACATTAAATATGTTAAAACCAGTACCTTCAAGAGCTAAATTATATAAATCATATATGAAAAATCTAATTTATGTTGATTCTGGTTCAAATTTAGTATATAGAGATTTAGGAATCACTTATATGGCTCCAGATGTTGAAACAATTGATAAGGTAAGAGGAGTTGCTAAGAATTTTGGAATTCCTGTTAATATAATTGATCCTGATGATTCAGCATCTCTTGGCTTAAATCCTTTCGCATTTGATGATCCAACGCAAACAGCTATTGCAATTTCAACTGTTTTAAAAGGATTATATACAGATAAAAATCCAGAAACTGAAGCAGCATATAGAGAGAACTTAACTAGTCAAATTTTAGAGAATTTAACTATTTTGTTAAAGTTAATATATCCTAAAATGAATGAAGGAAAACTTCCTAATATAGAAGACTTATTTAAATTGTTAAGTAATTTTGATTTAGTTGAAAAAATGTGTAAAATATTAGAGAGTGATCCAGAACTTGCTGAAAAGTATAATATGCAACTTACTTATTTTAAAAAGAATTTCTATTCTGATAGTCCTAATAGGGCTGAAATGGAAAAAGTTGTAGCCATTCCTATTGCTCAATTAGATACACTTCTTCGTTATCCTGGAGTAAAATCTATATTATGCAATAGAGTTAATAATATTAATTATGATAAAGCTTTAAAAAATGGTGAAGTTACATTAGTTTGTACTAGACGTGGTGATTTGGGCGAGTCAGCTCATAAAGCATTTGGACTTTTCTTCCTACTTCTTATGCAATATTCTGTATTAAGAAGACCTGGCAGCGAAAGTACTCGTATCCCTCACTTCTTATATATTGATGAGTTTCCTGATTTTATATGTTCAGCAACAGAATCTATATTTACAATTTACAGAAAATATAAAATTGCAACTGTTGTATCTGCACAAAGTTTGGATCAATTAAGAAGAAGAGGAGAAAAATTAGCTAATATAATTATTTCAAACTGTTCAAATAAAATAGTATTTGGAAATAACTCTCCTGAAGATAATGAATGGTGGTCTAAAGAACTTGGTGAGAAAAAAGAATGGTCATTTACAAACGCATATGATACTGCAAAAGGTGAATATGATCCTAAATATACTGGTATAAAATATGGATATAAACTAAAATATCAACCAGGCAAAGTACAATCACTTAAATTTAAGAGCTGCATGTATAAGATAAAAAATGTAAAAGGTAAAATTGAAAATGGTACTGCTAAATTGGACTTCTTAGGTTCTAAATATAAAGAAGCTCAAGCTATAAAAACTTATAATTTCTTGAAATTTACTAATGGTATTTCAGAAGGCGAAAATAAAAAAACTAAAAAGTTTTCACTAAAAAATTCTCATTTTAGTGATGAAGAATTAGAAAATGAGCCAATAAAAACAGATATTACAAATTCAAACTTTTTAATAGATAATGATGATGCTATTACTTATACTTTTAAAAAAGGAAAAAAATTTGAATAAATAAAAAAAGAACTGCCTCTTTAGCAGTTCTTCTTTTATTTATTATGTTTCTTTTGTTCCTATGATAATATCTTTGCTACTACATTTTGAATTTGGTATTTTCCGTCCTTTTCTACAAATTCAAATAGACTTTTATCTAATACATCTTTATTTTGTTCTAAGTCTGTTGTGAAATAAAATTTTATTTTATCTATTTGTAAATTTTTCATTACTAATTCCTTAAAGATTTCTGCCATATGCTTTTCATCTTCACATACGAATATTAGCTGTGGTACTGAGAAGAATCCTGAATCACCTGGTACAAAGTTATTGTAGAAGTTCTTCCATTTTTGCATCCTATCAACAAGCTCTTCTTTCCAATTTTCGTTTCTTCTTATTACTTCATACACGAAATTTATTTTATTTCCATTTAAATCAAATTTTATATTTGCTATTGGTTTAAATCCTTTTCCTGTAACCTTGTCTGTAATTAATGGTTTAAGCTCATAACTTTCTAAGTGAGTAGACTTTCTAAGGTATGCTATTACAACTTGATTTCCAGCTAATTTTTTCTTTATCATTTCTACTGGCTTTGCATTATCTGTTGGTTGCCATTTGCATTCTATTTCCCTCGAATTTAATAAATATTTTCCCATCTTTTCCATGCAATATATTCTATAAATTCCGCTTCCATCTACTGCTTGAAAATAATACCTGGTAAGAATTTTACATTTAATTAATTGCTCCAATTTTGTGTTTAATTTATCCTGTGAGGCAATATCAACCTTTTCTAATTGCAATAAAAAGAATAATTGTCTTGATGTTAAAAATTCAAATTTATTTATAAGATTCAATATTTTAAAATGGACTTCTGTAATATGTCCTAAATTCATTTTTTGTATTATTTGATTCATAGATACATATCCATCTTTTCCATCAAATACTTTTATCTCCTGCTCTCTCATAGCAAATGGAGATACTTTTGTTCTAATTTCATTATCTTGTAACATTTTTTCCTCCTACAAAAATTATTTTGTTAAAGCATAAAAACTTTTTAAGTTTTTTTCTACCTTTTAATTATAGCATACTAATTCACATAATGCAAGGATTCGAGTTCTCCATCTGTGGCTTTCTTTCTTACATTTGGATTTTGCATTTTTCTATGTACTTTTTCCTTTAAATTTCTTACATTTTCTTTATTAAAGTATTCGTCTGGATATTCTGGTTCCAATATGTTTAAAGTTATAAATGGTTTTCTTTTAAAATATTTTCTCCATCCTGTGACTTCTCTATATGTAAATACAATTGGCAATACTGGTACTTGATTTTTCACTGCAAAATTAAATGCTCCATCTTTAAACTCTCTTACACCATTATAATATGGTATTAACTCACCTTCTGGATAAATTCCAACTATTTCTTCATCTTTCAATAATTTATCTACTGTATTTACCATCTTTACCTTGTCACCGTATTTTCTTGGTACTGGAAATGCCCTAAACAGTGCAACTAGATATTTTATAAATGGAATTTCTAAATTAGTTTGTAATGTTAAAAAGTAAGGAGTTCTAGGAAATAATGATAAAACTACCATTGCACAATCTAACATATTTATATGGTTTGCTGTTACAATATATCCATCTTCTAAATTCTTTAGATTTTCTCTCCCCTCTATTTCTAGTCCATGTACTAATTTTGTAAGTACAAATAATATGGGATATGCAATTATATAAAGTAAACTACTTAATATTTTATATATTATTGAATGATGTAGCAAATCGCCTCTATCTTTCTTTTTCATAATCTCTAATCTCTTCCTTAAACATTTCTTCTATTAATTCTATACTTTTTTCTATTTTAAAATTTTTCGCAAATTCTGAATATTCTTTTCTCTTTTTTTCTAAATATTCTGGATTATCTAAAAAGTAGTCTATCTTTTTTGCTAAGTCTAAAGAGTTACCATGTTCAAATAAACTTTCGCTATCCATTGCAAATTGTACTGTTGCAGATTCCTTACTATTTGATATTATTGGAACATTTCCAAGAGCTATTGCTTCTAGACAAGAAATCGCTTCTATTTCAGCATCTGCACTATGAACATATATATCTGTATATGAAAGCATATTTATTAGCTCTTCTTTAGGATAAAATTTCATTATTGGCTTATTTTTTAGTTTTTCACCTTGTTTCTTATATTCTTCATAACATTGTCCTTTTCCACCTAAAATAAGCTGTATTTTATCACTATATTTACTTTTGCTAATGGCATCTATTAAAACATCTTGCCTTTTTTCTGGTGAGTATCTTCCTACCATAGAAATTACTATTTTGTCTTTTAAATCCTTAGGCTTTTCACTCCTATTTAATTTAAAATCTTCCTCTACTCCATTTGATATTACATGCAGTTTAGATTTATATCCATGTTCTTCTAATTGCTTCGCAATAAAATTACTTGGACAATGTATATGTCTAAACTTATTATAATAAGTTCTAAAGTGTGAATAAAGCTTATCATTAATTAATGTATTAGTTCCTAGCCCAACTGCATATGTTATGTTTTCTGGTTGAACATGAAAAGCTGTTGTATGCGGTATTTTCATTTTTCTTGCAAGTTCTACGCCTTCTCTTGATAGTTTAAAGGGCATATAAAAATGTATTATATCTTGCCCTTCAAATTCTTTTCTCATTATTTCTTCATTTGGCTTTGCAAATACCATTTCATTTGCTTTAAAGTATTTATCTATTATTTTGGGAAATCTATAAGCTTTTAATCCTTCTTCTTCATTTTCATTTTTACCTGTGCTTAATACTTTTACTTCATGCCCTTTTTTTCTAAGTCCTTCTACAAATCTTCTTGCTGAAATTGTTGTTCCATTACTCAAATTATCATATTGATCTATAACTATTAATATTTTCATATTTTTGTCCATTTTTATCTCTTATTTTACTCCTATTTATATTATTTCCCCAATCAAATCATAATCTGTTACATCTGTTATTTTACATTCTTCAAATGTGTTTGTATTTTTTACTCCTTTTAAGTATATAACTCCGTCTATTTCTGGTACATCCATATAGCTTCTTCCAATGTCTTCTTTTTCTACCAACACTTTTAAGGTTTTTCCTATATTTTTCTTCATATTTTCTTTTGAAATTTCTTGTTGCAATTTCATAATCTTATTATATCTTTTCTTTTTTGTCATGAAATGTACTTGATTTTCCATTTTATATGCTATTGTTCCTTCTTCTTTTGAATACATGAAACACCCTAGTTTATCTAGCCTTGCCCATTTTACAAATTCATACATTTCCTCAAAATCCGCTTCTGTTTCTCCTGGAAATCCTACCATTAATGTGCTTCTTATGATTACTCCTGGAATTTCTTTTCTTAATTTTTCTATCAAGTCTCTTATACTCTTTCCTGTACTTTTTCTATTCATTTTCTTTAACATATTATCTGAAATATGTTGCATTGGTATATCAAAGTATTTACATATCTTAGGATTTGTCTTTACCTCGTAAATCAACTCTTCTGTTATTGTTTCTGGATATGCATATAAAAATCTTATCCATTCTATTCCTTCTATTTTACTAAGCTTATTTAAGAGCTCTGCAAGCTTTGGTTCATTATAAATATCGGAACCATATTTTGTTGTATCTTGTGCAATTACAATTATTTCTTTTATTCCTTTTTTGGCTAGAGTAGATGCTTCTTCTAAAATATCTTCCATTTTTCTGCTCTTAAATCTTCCTCTTATATATGGAATAGCACAGAATGTACAGAAATTATTGCATCCATCTGCAATTCGTAAATATGCATAGTTTTTGCCAGTAGAAATTACTCTATCTAGG
>USTA01000021.1 GCA_900557475.1 uncultured Clostridium sp.
TTAGGATGTACAAATGCATGATATCCCTCTAATTTTAATTCCTTTTTGCTGTTTCGCCAATCATATAAAAATAGGTCATGTAGCAATGCTGCTCTTGCCATTGATTTATAATCTAAGTTTAATTTTTTGCAAATTTTATAACTTATGTATGATACATTTAAAGAATGCTCAAATGTACTTATATCACAGTGTTGTCTATATTCTTTCATTTTATTTACAGTTTCATTTGTATACAAATCTTTAATTAGATTCATAAATTCCTCATCATTAATCGCTTGTTTTAAAGTATTTAATTTTTCTTCCATTTTAACTCCTAAAAAATTTCCCCTTAAAATATATTATATGATTAAAGGAGCACTATGTCAATATATGCTCCCTATCTTAATATAATATTAAGTTTTTATTTTCCAATTTCTTCTTTAAAAATTTATTTAGAAGCTGTGGATTTGCTTTTCCCTTTGTTTGCTTCATTGCTTGTCCTACTAAAAATCCTAAAGCTCTATCCTTACCATTTCTATAATCATTTACTGATTCTTGGTTTTCTTCTATAATCTTAAGAACTACTTCTCTTATTTCACCTTCATCTGAAATTTGAATCCAGCCATTTTCTTTTATAATTGTTTCTGGGTCTTTTGGATTTTCAAATAATTCTTCAATAACCTTTTTTCCAATGCTTGAACTTATTGTTCCTTTTTCGATTAATGTAACGACTTTTGCTAAATCTTCTGCTTTAAAAGGTATATTTTCAGGCTCTAGTTCTTTTTCATTTAATATTCTAGAAATATCTGAAATTATCCAATTACTTACTGCTTTTCTATTTCCACATATATTACTTGCTTCTTCAAATAAATCAGATAAGTATTTTGAGTTAGTTATTATCTTTGCATCTCTTTCTGCTAATCCATATTCTGAAATATATCTTACTTTTCTACTTTCTGGAAGTTCTGGTAAGTTCTTTTTTATATTTTCTATATATTCATCAGTTAATTTGATTGCTACTAAATCTGGTTCTGGAAAATATCTATAATCTTGAGCTTCTTCCTTATCTCTCATCGAAAAAGTCCTGCCTGAAACATCATCCCATCTTAATGTTTCTTGTACTACTTTTTCCCCATTTTCTAATAAATCAATTTGCCTATTGTACTCATATTCAATAGCTCTTGAAATTGACTTAAATGAGTTCATGTTTTTCATTTCTGTACGTGTTCCAAATTTTGTTTCCCCGAATTTTCTTACAGAAACATTAACGTCAGCCCTAAATGAACCTTCTTGCATTTTGCAATCTGAAACTTCTATATATTCAAATATTGATTTTAATTTTTTTAAGTATCTATCTACTTCTCCTAAACTTCTCATGTCTGGGTTTGATACTGTTTCTATTAGTGGAACTCCCGCTCTATTTAAATCTACTAAACTATCATCGGCAAATTCATTGTGGTTTAGCTTTCCTGCGTCTTCTTCTATATGAATTCTAAGAATTCCTACTTTCTTTTTATTTCCGTCATCATCTTCTATTTCTATATATCCATTATTGCATAATGGTTTGTCGAACTGTGAAATTTGATATGCCTTAGGTAAATCTGGATAAAAATAGTTCTTTCTGTCATTCTTACTATTTTTCTCAATAGAGCAATTTGTTGCAAGACCAGCTTTTACTGCATATTCTATAACCTTTTCATTAAGTACAGGAAGTGCTCCTGGCATACCTGTACAAACTGGACAAATATGTGTATTAGGTTTTGCTCCAAATCCAGTTTCACATGAACAAAAGATTTTCGTTTTAGTAGAAAGCTCTGCATGAACCTCTAGCCCTACTATTAGTTCATATCCGTCACGTAATACCATATATTTTTCCTCCTTATTTCTTAAACTCTGGTTTATGATTTTCTTTAAACTTAATTTTCTGTTCAAATGTATATGCTGCATTTAGAATAGCGTCTTCATTAAATCTATTACCTATTAGTTGCATACCTACTGGCATTCCATCTTTGTCTACTCCACAAGGAATTGATATACCTGGAAGTCCTGCTATATTTACTGGTACTGTACATATATCTGCCAAATACATTGTAAGAGGATCTTTTATATTTTCTCCAATATTAAATGCTGTTGTAGGTGATGTTGGTGTTAATATTACATCATATTTCTTAAATACTTTTTCAAACTCTTCTAATATTAAAGTTCTAACTTTTTCTGCTTTTTTATAATATGCGTCATAATAACCTGAGCTTAATACATATGTTCCTAAAATAATTCTTCTTTTTACTTCTTTTCCAAATCCTTCTGTTCTAGAATTTTTGTATATTTCTTTTAAAGAATTTGCATTTTTTGCTCTATATCCAAACCTTATGCCATCAAACCTTCCTAAGTTTGAGCTTGCTTCTGCACATGCTATTATGTAATATGTAGCAAGTGAATATTTATTTACGTCAAGTGAAATTTCTTCCACTTTAGCACCTAGAGATTTATATATCTCTATTGCATTTTCTAAATTTTTCTTTACATCTTCGTTTACACCTTGTGCAAAGAATTCTTTGGGAACAGCTATTTTAATTCCTTTTACATCGTTTTTTAATGCTTTTGTGTAATCTTTTTTTGGTTTATTTACAGATGTAGAGTCTTTTTCATCATGTCCTGCAATTACATTTAGTAATATTGCTGTATCTGTTACATCTTTTGTAATTGGACCTACTTGGTCTAATGATGATGCAAATGCTACAACTCCATATCTTGAAACTAACCCATATGTTGGTTTCATTCCAACAACACCGCAAAAACTTGCTGGTTGTCTTATCGATCCACCTGTGTCTGTTCCAAGTGCCCAAGGCACTATATTTGCTGCTACTGCTGCTGCTGAACCACCAGATGAACCACCTGGTACTTTATTTAAATTCCATGGATTTCTTGTTTTCTTAAAAGCTGAATGTTCTGTTGAACTTCCCATTGCAAATTCATCCATATTTAGTTTTCCTAAATTTATTAAATTTTCAGCTTGCAAATTTTCTACAACAGTAGCATTATATGGTGAAATAAAATTTTCTAACATTTTTGATGCACAAGTTGTTTTTAAACCTTTTACATTTATGTTATCTTTTATACCTATTGGAATTCCTGCTAGAGAATCCTTTGGAATTTCTTCATTTTCTCTTTTTTTATCAATGTTTTTTGCTTCATTTATTGCATCTTCTTCTACCTTTGTTATAAATGCTTGTACTTCCGCATCTTTTTCTTCAATATTTTCTATATACGCCTTTACTATCTCTTCACTTGTTATCTCTTTATTAGATAACTTTTCTTGTAGCTCATGAACTGTTAAATCTGTTATATTCATTCGCTATCCTCCTTTGAACTTTTTATTTTTATTAGTTTATTACTTTTGGTATTCTGTACATATTTTGATCTTTATCTGGGGCATTTTCAAGGAGCCCCTCCATATTATCAAATTCTTTAACTTCGTCTTTTCTAAATACATTTACTTCATCGTTAACTCCAATTGTAATATCCATTTTTTCCGTATCAGCATTATTTATTATATCTGCAAATTCTAAAATTTCTTCTAAATTTTTTAGATATTCATCACATTCTTCTTCTTTTATGTCTAAATCTGCTAAATCTGCAATATATAGTAACTCTTCTTTAGTTACTTTTTTCTTTTCACTCATAAGATTATCTCCTATCATTCATATTTTTTTGTTATTGCCTTTAAAGCTTTTTCTCTAGGAAGTAATACAGTTTTTCCACATTTTAAGCACTTTAGTTTAAAATCTACACCCACTCTAGTAATTTCCCAGTCTTTATTCCCACATGGATGTTGTTTTTTTGTTCTAACTTTATCTCCAATACTATATTCCATAATTTCTTCCTTTATAATAAGTTTAAAGTATACTTTTTAGCCTATTTATAACTTCTTCTTTGCCTAAGACTTGCATTATTTCGTACATATCTGGAGTATTTCTTCTTCCTGTAAGAGCCACTCTTATTACTGTACTAATATCTCCTACATGTCCTGGCCAATTTTCTGGATTATTTTTGTATTCCTTAACTTCTCTTGCATATCCAAGTTTTTCTGCTACATCTTTAATCTTATTAAACCAGTCATCTTTACTATCTTCAAAATTATATACTTTTAAATATTCTTCTATAACTTTTTTAGCATCATCTCTTGATATCTTATCAAAGTCATATTCTTCTGGTCTTTCAAACATATAAATTATATTGTTTTTTACTTCTGACCATTTCGAAATATCTTTTCTTGGTTTTTTTGAATTTTCTCTTTCAATTCCAAATATCTTTAATGCATATTCTTTATTTTCTAATAGTTTAGCAAGTTCTTCATCATAAGACTTAGACCATGCATTTGCAAATTCATATACTTCTTTAGCTGTATATCTGGCAATAACATTTTTAGAAACATCTAAAAGCTTAACCATATCAAATACGGCTCCACTAACACCCATTTTCGATAACTCTAGTTTGAAATCTGTTAAAGGCTTATCTTGGTTTCCTCTTCTCCATCCTTCAAAACTTGAATTTATAATATTCATAAGATATTCATTAACAGCATCACTTGGAATTCCCTCTTTATGATAATAGTCAACTGCTGCTTCTGGGTCTTTTCTCTTACTTATTTTTCTTTTCTTACCATCTTCTTCTTTTAAAATACTTGGTACTTGTGCATATTTAGGAGGATTAAATCCAAATGCTCTAAATATCTCTATATGAAGTGGTGTTGAAGAAATCCATTCTTCACCACGAACCACTAATGTAGTTTTCATTAGATGGTCATCTACTACATGTGCAAAATGGTAAACTGGAAGTCCATCTGCTTTTATTAATACTGCATCTTGGTCATTTTCTGGGAATTCTATATGACCTCTTACTACATCTTTTACTTTTATTTTTCTATCTTCTCTTCCCATAGAACGAAGACGTATTACAAAGTTTTCTCCATTTTTAATTTTTTCTATTGCTTTATCAACTGGAAGAGTTCTATATTTTGCCCAGACACCATAAAAACCTGTTCTTAGTCCTGCTGCTTCTTGCTTTTTACGAATTTCATCTATTTCCTCTGCTGTTGCAAAACAAGGATAGGCTCTACCTTGCTCTATTAGGTATTTTGCATATGATTCGTAAATTTCTCTTCTATCACTCTGTTTGTATGGACCATATTCTCCTTTTCCTTCTGTTTCAGAAATCATACCTTCATCTGGTAAAAAGTCGAATTTTTTTAATGCATTAATAATCTCATTTACACCATTATCTATTTTTCTTTTTTGGTCTGTGTCTTCTATTCTAAGATAAAATACGCCACTACTTTGGTGTGCTAACATACTATTTATTATACACTGATATAATCCTCCTATATGTACAAAACCTGTTGGACTTGGAGCAAATCTTGTAACTTCTGCTCCTTCTTTTAAGTTTCTTGCTGGATACATTTTTTCATAGTATTCAATTGGTTTTGCATCTGGATATATTGCATTTGCTAAATCTTTATAATCCATACTTTCCTCCTTCATTATACTTCCATTAAAATTGGTAAAATCATAGGGTTTCTCTTTGTTCTACTAAATACAAAGTCTCTAACTTCGTCTTTTAATGCTGATTTTATAGTTGACCAATCTTTTATATGTCTATTTTCAAGTTCTTCTACTTCTGCTTTAATAAAAGATTTTACTTCTTCCATTAAGTTTTCTGATTCTCTTACATAAACAAATCCTCTTGAAATAACATCTGGTCCAGATACTATCTCTCCTGTTTGATTGTCCATTGCCATTACAATTATAATTAGTCCATCTTGTGATAAATGTTGTCTATCTCTTAAAACGATATTTCCAACATCTCCTACACCAAGTCCGTCAACCATTACTCTTCCTGCTGGAACAGTTCCTATAAATTTTCCTTCGTTTTCATTTAGTTCTAATACTCTTCCATTTCCAGTTATAAATATATTTTCCCTTGGAAGCCCCATTTCTATTGCTGTATCTTTATGTGCCATAAGCTGTCTATATTCACCATGTACTGGAATAAAGTATTTTGGTCTTGTTAGTGCAATTATTAATTTTTGCTCTTCTTGGCAGGCATGTCCTGAAACATGTATATCTGCTAAAGTACTGTATACTACTTCTGCTCCTATTTTCATTAATTGGTCTATTACTTTTGATACCGATTTTTCGTTTCCTGGTATTGGATTTGCAGATATAATTACTAAATCATTTCCTGTAATAGTTACTTTTCTATGTTCTCCATTAGCCATTCTAGTTAATGCAGACATTGTTTCACCTTGGCTACCTGTTGTTATTATAACTAATTGCTCTTCTGTATAGTTCTTTATTAAGTCAATATCTATAAATAAATCATCTGGAGCATCAATATATTTTAATTCTCTTGCTGCTTCTATCATATTTATCATACTTCTTCCAGAAATAGCAATTTTTCTTCCAAATTTAACTGCTGAGTTTACAATTTGTTGTACTCTATGCACGTTTGATGCAAAAGTTGCAACAACAATTCTCTTTTTACATCCTTCGAATAAGCTGTCAAATACTGGTCCAATAGATTTTTCTGACATTGTAAATCCTTTTCTTTCTGAGTTTGTACTATCTGAAAGAAGAGCTAATACTCCTTTGTTTCCTAGTTCTGCAAGTCTACCTAAGTCCATATTTTGTCCATCTATCGGAGTATAATCTACTTTAAAGTCTCCTGTATGAACTACTGTACCTGCTGGAGTATGAATTGCTATCATAACTGCATCTGGTATACTATGTGAGCTTCTTATAAATTCAACTTGGATTTTTCCTAAGTTTACTATATCTCCTTGATTTACAACATTTAGTTCTACACTATTTTTTAAATGATGTTCTTCTAACTTATGCTCTATTAGCTTTGCTGTTAATTTTGTTGCATAAATTGGCATATTTACTTGTTTTAACACATATGGTATAGCTCCAATATGGTCTTCGTGTCCATGTGTTATTACTAAACCTTTTATTTTTTCTCTATTTCTTACTAAATATGTTACATCTGGTATAACTAAGTCTACACCAAGCATATCATCTTCTGGGAATTCTAACCCACAATCTACTAAAACTATTTCATCTTCATATTCAAATACTGTTATATTTTTTCCGATTTCATCTAATCCACCTAGTGCTATAATTTTTAATCCACTCTTTTTAAATGAAAAGTCTAGCTTATTTTTACTATTTTTCTTTGGGTAGGTCTTTTTTTCCTTTGGTTTAACCTTTTCTCCTTCTAAACCTAAATCAATGAATCCTGTATCTATTTTTTTAGTATTTTCTTTTGTTTTTGTGCTATCTTTTTTATAATTTCTTTTATATCCACCTTTAGTTTTCTTTGTCCTTTCTTCTACATTTGTATGTAATTCTTTTGTATTATTTTCCATATATTCAATTCCTTTCTTTTTGCAAATCTCTCCTAACTTGCCATTTTATTTTGTTTAAATTATACGTGCAAAAAAGATAGTTACTTTGATTAAAACTACCTACTTTACTTATTTATTTTTAGCTATATCGCTTACAACTAAAATTAGTTTTTTAACCGCTCTTTTTTCTAACATATATAAATTAAATCTCTTTACAACTGTTTATTATTATACTCTTAAAATATCTATTTGTCAAGGAACGAATAGTCTTCATATTTACTTTTCTTGCAAGGGTTCTAAAAAATTATATGGTACTTGTACTACTCATTCCATTGGAATTTCTAGCCAGAATTTTGTCAGCAAAAATGACTAAAAGTATAGTAATTTAAAGTGTTGTATGTTATAATATAAGAGTAGGTTTAAATAAAGATTTTGGAGGTTTTATATATGTCTAATGAAGAATATTATATAATTGAAAATGAAATAACTGATACTACCAAAAAAAAAGAATATTGGAATGCTGGTATTGGTTTAAATAAAGTTGATAGTTTAGAGCCTTCTAAATATTTATTAGACTTATCTGAAAAAAATATTAATGGAGAATTAAAATATTACGAAATAGAAAATTTATTAAAAACATATTATGAAACACAGAATTCTAACGATATTAGCATTCAAAAAGAAAAAGAATGTGATTTAGTATCTTTAAGAATAGCACAGCTTTTGGAAGACAAAAGTTTCGGTTTTAGTCCTATTACTTTACAGAATATTCATAAATACCTATTTAAAGATATTTATGATTTTGCAGGTAACTATAGAAATTATAATATTACCAAAAAAGAGGACATCCTTAATGGAGATACTGTTATGTATGTAAATTATCAAGATATCGAAAATTATTTTGATTATGATTTTAAAGAAGAAAAAGAATTTGATTATTCAAAACTAAATAATGATGAATTAATAAAGCATATTGCAAAATTTACTTCAAGTATTTGGCAGGTACATCCTTTTGGAGAAGGCAATACTAGAACTACGGCAGTATTTATTGAAAAGTATCTAAACAATATGGGATTTAGTGTTAATAATGATATGTTTAAAGATAAAAGCTTATATTTTAGAAATGCATTAGTTAGAAGTAATTATGGAAATATTCCAAAGGGAATTTATCCTACATTTAATTATTTAGTAATGTTTTTGGAAAATTTATTACAAGGAAAAAACAATGAATTAAAAAATAGTGATTTATATATTAAAGAATTGTTTAAAAATGATAATTAGCTTTATATTAGGAAAAATCAAATTTCCTATGCAAGTAATAATAAAGAGGAGGGGCTACCAGCGTAGCCCCTCTCCCTATTTGGTTTACCAGCAGAATTTCGCTACTTCTTTTACGAATTTCGGTAAACTGTTCCACTTTACCTTGACATTAACTGGAAAGCTCTCTTCCTTTCTGTTCCCGCAAAAGCTTGGATTGCGCTGATTTGCGCTGGAGTGATCGCTGCCTCCATGTTAGGGCTGATGTTCGATTGGACACCAATGACCTCTATGGTTATCGAGGGTGTGCAGGGACGGTATTTCCTGCCTATCCTGCCGCTGCTTCTGCTGCTGACCCGGAACCAAACTCTGGTTCTTCGAAAAGATATCACCCGAGGCGCAATGTTTACCTTCACCGTCGCCCACGCACTCACCGCTCTGTGGGCCTTCGGCATCATCGTGGCCAGATAACCCGCTGGAAACAAAACGTTTACATCGAGGAGGGATACCTATGAAAAGAAAAATTTTTCATTCTGCCATTCTAGTTTTTGTCTTATTGTTGGCAGGTTGCGTCCAGGAAACCTCTCCCTCAGAAGGTGAAGTTCTTTCCAAAATCTCTGAAAAAGACAGTACCCATACTTCCAGTTCAGCGGCGAACTCACCTACCCAAGACGACCAATCAATCCATGATTCCAGTTCCGAAGAAAATACCGAACAGCAAGAAGGACAACTGTACGGCGTCATCATAGACAGCAACGACGAACAGGTAACTGTCAGTGAGATCGGTCTAAATGGGGAAGGAGACATCTATTTATCTCAAAATGATCTGTCCCGGAATCCGTCAGCATACGAGACTGGTTCTGTCCTTCTGGTACAATTCGATGGC
>USTA01000022.1 GCA_900557475.1 uncultured Clostridium sp.
AAAGAGGGCTACACTCTCACCCACTATTCTTATAGCAGTTGCAAATATTATAGCCCCCTCTCTTAGCCTTGTAATAGGGCTACACTCTTATAACCCCTCTTGTCGTAAAATTTGCTGCATTTTAACCTTATAAGCATAATTTTTATGACTTCTGTAGTCGCTTTTTTTCCTCCAGGTAATAGCAAGATTATCAACGTTATTATTTAGTTTGTCATGGTCCTTATGTACTATTTTTAGGACCGTTGTATCTACTATTCCATTAAAGGCTTCATAAACAAGTTTATGGATATACTCCCTTTTTCTTGTATTTGAATTATTTGTAATGTTAACACTATAGTAGCCATTAGTTAGCCTTTGGCTCAACTCTTTCCATATAACTGCATGGTATTTTTCGCCTTCTAGAGTTTCATATTCGAGTTTATATTTACTGGAAAAAACTTGTCACAAAATAATTATTGCAGCCAATCACCTTTTTAGCTTCTTCTCCATAGTAAAGTAATTTTTCTAAGTTGCTATCTACCTCTAGGTGGTCTGTATTTCTTAATCTTCTAGCCATGTTATTCCCCCCTCATAATTTTATTTTCTATGAAATCGGAATAAACTTCATCGTCTGATAATTTGTATTTTGTTTCTTTGGCATATTTATAGCCGTCCTTCAAGGATTGCTTTTCAGCTTCTAATAAGATTATGTCTAATCTTTTTATCGTATCTTTCGCCAACTCATCGTTTAAACGTAAATCCAAACTTGCAACTTGATCAATGCGTTCGGTTACTATATTGTAGTTTTGGGCGAAAGCTTCTGAACGTACAAAAGTGTAGGTATGTCTTGTAGTTGCGTGTAGTTTCGTATTCTTATCTATGTAATCTTTTATTTGTGCGTCCCTTTTTGATTCAATACTATTTGAAACGGATTGAAAAGGTCTGTATTCATCTAGTTTAAATATACCTTCTATTACTCTAATAAGAAGTTTAAGAAGTTCTAAAACTAGATATAATCCGAATTTAAATGCTTTAAATATTAATTTAATTAAAACTTTTAAAATTTCTATATAAACATTTTTTTCTTTTTCTTCTACTACTTGAGTATTCATCATATAACCCCCTCTTATTCTCTTTTACTGGAGCTATAATCATGATATAATTTACTTGCGACGGTTAGTTATATCTGATATAGCTATCCAGGAAGTTACTCATTTAATGGGTAGCTTCTTTTTTTTTCGATACATAGTTATTACTATGTATCAAATTTGATTAACTAACTACCAATAAGGCCAAATAAAAATTGGATACATAGTGTATATTATGTGTTCTATTTTGACCATACTCCATATAAAAAGGAGTGATTGACTTGTTGCTATTACTATTATTTCTAATTCTAATTGGTGCTTTTACATGGAGTTTACTCTGGATAATTGCCTTCTGGTTAAGTTACTAATTCAACATGCTTATAACCTGTACTATTCTACCAATAGAATCTCTTATAATAAGCTGCTTATTATTATCTTGTAACTCATAAGAGAAACTTATACTCCTAACCCCTTTGGCCACAATGAACTTTTGAGTTTCGTAATTTATGTCTAGGACCTTATACAGACTTTCTATTTTGCTCTTAATATCAGCTTCAGAAACTTGTAAAATATCAGGTTGCTTTAACTTTTCAAGAAGTGAATTTCTTATTAGGTCACTTCTTGTAATTTCATTCTTTTTACAATACTCATCTACTTGATCCAATAATGAATCCTCAATTCTGACCGTAATATTTGTAGTTGCCATTTAATCACCTCCATTATTTTGTTTTCTTACTATATATTATATGATACAATGCAATACATCGCAATACGAAAGTTTTAAAAAAGTATATTATATTTTTATAGACCTTGGCGACGGGGGGAAAAATGTTGAATTTTTGGAATGCATGGGGTAGCCCTGAAAAAACTAGCCCCCCTATAAAAAATAGACTGACATAAAAAGACCTGTTTTACTGACATAAAAACTTTTACCAAAACAATAAAATGCCTGTAACCATTGATATTACTAGCTTTCAAGCCTTTTTACTGACATAACTATAAAATGGCATAAAACTTATGCTTTTATGTCATAATCTCTACACCCTAGTGATACCAACGACTTCATACCCTTATAAGGTATATCATGTCAGTAAATATGTCAGTAAAATTTACTATGTCTTGTCTGACATACTTATTTTTAATTGGCCAATACACTCCAGGACTTGCATTGTCTAAGCTTGAATAGTTTACTATAACATACAAAAGGCTAAGATAACATACTCTTTACTGGACAAATACAGGCCTCGATAAGCGACAAGTGTAACACTACTCATCCACTCTTAAGACCTCATGCTTCTGATACTACTACAACACTACTACTCCAATACCTTATAACAGTCATGCTCTTATGCTCTATACTGCCCTTGCATCTATCCCTTATAAGTAATAGACATGAGAATCCTATTCTATCTATTGCTATTACTGGAGTTGCTCTTCCCGTAAAAAGTTTACCTAACAAATAATTATTAAAAATTTGATAATAAATTATTACACAATTAATAATAAATTACTAATAACAATAAATTACTAAAAAAATAATAATAAATTATTACGCAATTAATAAAATATTATTAGGTTATTATTATTGGATCATTGCACAATTATTAATTAATTAGTTCAAAATAAAAAACCAAAAGAGTCTTGATTATCAAATCTCTTTTGGTCTATAATTAAGTTAATAAAAAAAATAATTGATAAATAAAAAAAGAGAGAACTACATTCTATTTGCTTTAGAGTGATAGCTTCTTGATTTAATGATAATTAAAACTTTTGTTTAAAGATCACTCTTACGGCCATTTGAGCGATCTTTTATTTTTATGTAAAAAAACTTAAAACAGTCCCAAAGAACTGCTGCTAATAAACTAGCTAATATACTAAAAATAAAAGTGTTCATATCATTTCACCTCCTTTCGTAGGTTACTTTGACATGAAACTACCACTCTAATAAAATGTAATTCTCTTATTACATTATATCATAACGAAAAAAAACTCGTCGGAGTAAAATAAATAAATAAAATAAAAAAGAAGGTACTTTTTTGTACCCTCTTTATGCTTCAAATACATTCAATCCATATTTAATTTCTTGTACTTCTTTATCAATTTTTCTTATATTTTTATTGATTAAATTTTTTAAAATTTTTTTATCAATTTCGGACCAGTTATTTTGGTCTGCTAAATCCTCTAAGCTAGTAAAATCAACGATTGTAAAAATCTTAACTTGTTTATTTTGTGACAGAGTAGGAACTATTTTATAAAGAAATATATTGTCTACTCTGTAACACTTTCTGATTGGTTTTACATCTATTTTGAATATATTATTAAGTCTTATTTGTAATTGTTCTACTGTTAATTTTATAGGTACATTCTCCATAAAATCGTCTATAAATATTTGTAAATGTTCAGTTGTATAACTTAATCCAGGTTTAAACGTTTTAACTATTTGATTATATAATCTATTACTACTACTGGAGTTGCCCTTCTCGTAAAAAGTTTACTTTATCAGGAAATTAATAAAAAATTATTAAGGACTTATTATTGGATCAATACACAATTAATAATTTGTTGTTAAGCATTTAGGAAAAATATATTAAATTATTAATAAAAAATTAAAAAGGTGACACTGATGACACTGGTGACACCTATTTTTCCCAAAGTACTTTTAAACTCTATATATAGGCCATTTTTATAAAAAAATATACTTTTTTCCTAATGTTACGAAAGTCACTGTCACCACTGTCACCCCTTGCTCAAAGTGTTGATTTTTCAACGTTTATTGAGGTGACACTGAAGGTGACACTGGTGACACTCGCAGTGTCACCCTTGGTAAAAAATTAAAAAAAATTTAAAAAAATATTTAAAAAGGTGACACTGGTGACACTGCGGTGACACTGGAAAATGACACTGGTGTCACCCTTTTTTATATGCAGTGTCACCCTTTATAAGCATAAAAAAAGACCAAGATAAACTTAGTCTTTTTTATTAATTTTAATATTGGTCATATACAAAACTTGGTACTAAATATCCTCTTTGTTTTTTATTTCTTTTATACTCTGCTCCGCAATTTTCAAGGGCTTCTCTTAGTCCTGATGTTGAAGTTAATCCTAATTTAGATGCGATTTCACTAGAAGATACAACTATCCAATTTTCTTTTGGTTCATTCCATAAAAAGCCTGTTTCAATTTTTATTTGTGTACTTCCTTTTACTCTGAACTCCTTATTACTTTCTGATAGTTCTTTTAATTCTTCTTTATTTAAATTTAAATTATTTAAATTATATGGGAGTAATGACATTACTTCGCCCCATAATTGATTTATATTTATTTTTCTTAATCTATTTAAGTTAACTTCTTCTATCGGAATAACCCAATATCTACGGTCACCTGTTTCATCTTTTAAGAAGTTTGATTTATTGACCGTTCCGAAAAATGAAGTAGTTCTATTATATCTAACTGGACTTATAGAATAAGGTATTCTATATTCGTCTATGCTTTCTGTTATAAATGCTTTTAATTTAGCTTGGTCGCTTTTCATAGTTGAATCTAATTCGCCTAATTCAACAACCCAATATTTAATACATTTTCTTATACTATCCGTTTCACTTGGATTAAGATCTAAGCCAGTTTTTAAAAATTTAGGTGGAATTATAGCTTTTATAAAACTTGTTTTACCACAACCCTGTGGTCCTTGTAAAACTAAGCAACCTTCTGTATTTGAATAACCTCTATTATAGACAATATTAGCAGTATTAAGCAGCCATTTTTCTAGTAATTTATATTTTAAATTTTCATCAAAATTATTTGTTATTAAACAATCGGCAACCTGTTTAATTGTGCTTTCCTGTGTGTCATCGTAAAAAGCTTCGCAGTCTTCTAAATATTCTTTTACGGGATTATATTTATTTTTCATAGCGATTCTATTAACTGCTTTTACAAGAAAATCTATAGAGATTCTAAAACCTACTTGGTTACATATACTATGTATATCTAATATTTGACTATTGAAATCTTCGTCATTTAAATTTAAAACATTTATATCCTTTTCTATTATGTTATAAGCCACTTTTATTTCTCTAGCTTCTAGAAGTGCTTCTACATTCTCCCAAATTTTTAATGGATTGTTTTTAGCATCAAGATACGGAAATACAAATTTATAACTTTGTTCTTCTATGTCATGAACTTTCATTCTATTTTCATAAGCTTCATCTAAATTTCCTTTTTTTAATTCTCTTTCGCTTTTTTCTTTGTAATAGTCAATTAGCTTGTCCTTATTTACCCCTGGATTACTTTGTTTTTTTGGTTTTATGTAGTCAATATTGTATCTATCACATAAAATTTTTAATGCTTCTTGAAATTTAACACCTTCTTGATTTTCTACTAGTTTTATAACATCGCCACCAGTATTACAAGAAAAGCAGTTATACATATATCCATTATCAGTTTGTTTAATGCTTAAGGCATCTGAACTGTTACAATGACAACAACTATAATGTTTTTTATTTTTGCTTAGATGACTTCCGTATCTTGCTAATTCATTTATCAATACTTGTTGATCTGATTTTAATTCATTTTTTATATCTTCATTTTCATGTATTTTTATTGATTTTTCCATAAAAAATACCTCCTAAAATTTTTATGTTTTCAAGAGGTCTTCCATTTTTTTTTATCAATTGATTTCTATTGTTTTTTCTGTTACAATGAACATAACAATAAAAATAACAAAAAAATATAGGAATAAGAGAAGTACCTCTTGTTCTAAAAAGCTAACTAGTGCCAATAGTTAGCTTTTTTTCTTGTTACTAACATTTTAGCATATAATTAACTTGAAATAAGAATTTTCTTATAAGATTCTCTTGTTTTTTTTGCTTTATATTGCTTCATTTGGTATAATTGAAGTTAGAAAATATTAAGTTTTTACTTTTTTTTTAAGCCTCTGGTTTTTCAGCCAGAGGCTTTTTTTTAGCAAAAATGATAATTAAATTTTGGTGTGTTTTTTACACATATGCTCTAATTTTACAATTTTTTAATACAAAACTTTACTTTTTAACTTTGTATTGCAACGTATTACTATACAATACCTTCTGGATTTACAACACGTGACTAATTAATTTAGTCAAAGTTATATTTTTTTTGTGGCTTATTGTTGAGCCTTTGCAGTTACCATCGCAAACGCGTCTTCGCGTAGTATGTTACTTGCTACACGCATGGTTACCCTTATACCACAAAGGTCTTCTTGTGCTAAATTGATAGTTTTACCGTCTCCTAAATCTAAGGTTGCTTCCCTAAGCACGTCATATGTTATTGATTGATATATACCTGTTAAGAGGTATTCTCTGAAGTTTCCAACTACTGCGTAGCCTGTAGTACTATCAAACTTATTTGTGTAGTTCATTGGAACGCCAAATAATTCATTTGTATTATTGTATAGATACTCTCCAGTAGTAGTTTTCTGTTTCCTTAACTCATTTTTGATTGAGTTAATTGCTAATATATTAGTTGCATTGTAGTTGTTGTTTTCAACTAATGTTAAGGAATCTGCTATATCGTCTGCTATTGTTCCAGTAGTTCTTTCTACTTTCTGTTTTGCAGCAGTTTCCAATATAGTGGTTGGAAATACTTTTGTAGTAGTTCCGTCTATTGTATCTCCTGCAATTATGGCCTTGTCTATTGCTATAGAAAAGGCATCTACGATACTTGGTCTTAGTTGCATGAATGTACTAAGAACTGTATCGTTAAGAGTTTCTCTTGATGCAGTTAAGATGAAACCTATTTTCTTAGCAGTTAGTGTAACTGGTACTATAGTAGGTTTTACTACATTTATCTTTTTACCTTCTGCTACCCATGTAGGTCCTGGAAGGCTTGCAAGTACTGGTATAGTTTTCTTAACTGTTGTCATGGGCTCTCTCCTACTGTTAGCTAAGCAAAAGGAATTTTGTTTAACTTGATTAATAATTTCATTACTAATAGCTTCAGGAATAAGTCCTGACATTTGACTTGATAATAATGCTTCTCCACTCATTTTTTTCACCTCCTTTCAAATTATTCTCTCACCATTTTTTCAAACTGGCTTTTCATGAATTGGTTTGGTGTAGGTCCATCGTTGCCGAATCTATTACCTCCACTAGTAGGTTTCATCGGATTATTTATCATGTCACCTTGGATAATTTTTACCGCATAGGAATCAAGAATATCTTTAATTACATTAATTTTTTCTTCTGTTTCCTTTGGATCTGCATCCAAAGGAAGAAAATCTAGAAACCTAACATCGATATTTTCTTCTCTTAATTTTGTTGCTAATTCATATTTTTTCAAATTAGCTTCAGCGGTTGTTTTTTCTTCTGATAGGCTTTTAGTTAGAGCTTCCATTTCACCTCTAAAAGTGCCTAAATTGTCCTCTATGGTCTTTGTGAATTGACTGTTATTTACTTCTAGGGCTTCTTTTATAAGGCCCCTAATTTCTGTTACATTCTCAACACTTAATTTTTCTTTGTTGATTTGTTGGGTAGGTTCATTTGTTTCTTGAACTTGGTTTTCTTCTGCCATGAGATGCACCACCTCCAGTTAAAAAGTCTATTGCAATTATTCGTTTTTCATTTTTCTTAGGAATTTTTCTGTTGTTTTTTCTATTTCTTGTTTTAGTTTTGTATAAGTTAGGTAATCCCCCATAATTTGAGCTTCTACATCTACATCTATAAGATTTTCATCTCTAACCTTAGTTGCTATATGTCTTATTAATTTTCTTTCATCTGAAGTCATATATTCCATATATTCCTTTGTCATGAAAGTTACATTTAGGGCATCACCTATTTTGATTATGTATTCTAATCCAGGTTCAAAGTATCCATTTTCAACTTTGTTTAGAAATGAATATTCGACTCCTGCTTTGCGGGCCAAACCTCTACAAGATAGGCCTTGTCTTATTCTTTCGTTTCTAATTTGTGTTCCTATATCGCTCATATCTTCACCTCTTATTTATATTTGATGTTTTAGGTGTTACACCTTTAGCATCATTTCTTAATATAATTATAATATACCAATATTAATTCTGCAATCGGAACATATTCCGATTTTTTCCAAATAAAAAAGACTAGAAATTAATCTAGCCTTTTTCAATCCTCCTATGCTGCAGGTGATAACTTTACTTAGGAAAACCTATCCTGGGAGAAAAATACATCAAATAATGAAAAGTTAAAAAAAATTATTTTATCTACAATTAAATTATAACATTCCAATACTTATTTGAAAATCGGAACATATTCCTATAAAAATAACTGGTGATCCAGTTATTTTTAAATTAAAAAAGCAGCCACAAACTGCAGCTGCTTTTTTAAAAAAATAAGACATAAAAGTATTTATAATATGTTCCTTAATTATATATCAAATGTAAATTATTTACAAGTCTTTTTTGTCGTTATATGTCGATTTGTGTCGTTCTATAAATTCAATTAATGCCTGGCTAATTAAATCAGCTTTGCTAAATGGTAAATCTTTCGTAAATTCAAGCCAATCTCTCCATACATACTCGTTAATTCTAACGCTTTTAGGCTTTGGATTAAGCTTCTTGTCATTTATAAGGTTAATTACAATATCGCTATTATTATGGCTTGTAGTGGCTTTGTAGTTGTTTAGTAGTTGCTTGATTAAGTCTATATTTTCATCTAAAAATTGAATAGTATCTTTTTCTTTAATAGTTAAAAAATCGGCTCTATTTTCGTTTTTAACAGGTTTGTTATTATTAGATGAATAATTTATCATTGAATTGCACAAAACCTCTCCTATTGGCTCGTATCGTCTAATTTTCTGATTGTACTTATAATTCATTTTTCTTATTTGCTTTTGGAAGGATTTTTCTCCAATTTGTAAAATAGTCCTGATATCTTTAACACTTTTTCCTTCCTGGAGCAACTCGTTTATATAATTTATATCTAACATAAAAAATCCCCTCTAATTAGTAGTTTGTTATGTAGTTATTTTACACTACAAAACTCAAAACCTTCTAGAAGGGCTCTTTTTATTTTTATTTTTTTTATTTTGATGTTATATTATTTGATTTGCATATTATGTTATGGCATGCCATGGCATCTCATTTTATTGTTATATTATATTTTTATATATAAATCTTCTATTTTGCAATTTAATGCAATTGATATTTTTTCTAGTAATTCCAAATATAGTTTCGTTTGATTATTTTCTAACCTATAAATTGTGCTCTTGCTTATTCCTGTTTTGTATTCTAATTGTCTAATACTATAACCTTTTTCTTGTCTAATTTTAGATATATTACTTAGTATCAATTTAATCACTTCTCCCCCAAAAATTCCTAAAAAAATTTTAAAATGTTGAGCCTTTTTTTAGGGCTACAACTCGAAAGAGGGCTACACTCTCACCCACTATTCTTATAGCAGTTGCAAATATTATAGCC
>USTA01000023.1 GCA_900557475.1 uncultured Clostridium sp.
ATATAACCTCCCTAAAACTTTTCTCATATTATATCAATAGTATATCAAAAAATAAAGTAAAAAATACAATTTTATATTTACAAATATTTTTATTTATTGTTTAATATAATATAGAAGATTTTAGGAGAGATTTTATGAACGCGATACTTTTTAACTCTAATGACCCTTCTGTCCAAGCTACTCAAATGCTAAAAGAAGCTGAACAGATTATAAAAAATAGTAGCCCAAAAGAAAATAGACCCAAAAGTAAAAAATCAATTATTATAATTATTTGTTTAATTGTTTTTATAATTCTTTTAACAATATTTTCAACTATTTTTGCAATTTTAAATATGAATAGTAATAAAATAATTTCTGGAATATCAATTTTAGGAATAGATGTATCTAATCTTACTAAAGATGAAGCTAAAGAGAAAGTTTCTAGTTTATTAAATGAACGCTTAAATACTAATTTAGTTTTCAGTAATAATGAACAAATTTTTAATGCTTTACCAGCTGAATTAGGTTGTTCTTATAATATAGATGATTCTATTTCTAAGGCTTACTCAATTGGTAGGACTGGTCATATATTCAAAAATAATTTTGATATATTAACTTCTTTACTACAAAAGAAGAATATAAATCCAGAGTTTTTATATAGTTTGGATTCACTTAATGCAATTACAGACCAAATTAATGCAACTTTAGATGGAAGATTAACAGAGGCATCTTATGCTATTGAAGGAAATAATTTAATTATTACAGCTGGAAAATCTGGATATGTAGTAAAAAAAGAGGAATTAAAAAATTTAATTATTGATAAAATGACAGCTAATGCTTTCTCTACCGATTCAATACCTCTTCCACTAGATACCAAAGATGCTGAACCTATTAACATAGAAAAGATTCATTCTGAAATTTATAAAGAGCCTAAAGATGCATATTATACACAAAATCCATTTGCTGTATTTTCTTCTGAAACCGGTTTAGATTTTAATATTTCAATGGATGAAGCTAAAAATATAGCAGCAAATAATGTAGATACTTGTACAATTCCATTAAAAACACTTTATCCTAAAGTTACGACTGATGATTTAGGAATGGAAGCTTTTCCAGATTTACTAGCTTCTTATTCTACAAACTACTCTACAAGTAGTGCAAATCGTTCTACAAATATTGCTTTAGCTGCTTCTAAAATAAATGGTACTGTGCTTATGCCTGGAGAAGTATTTTCTTTTAATGGAACTGTTGGAAAACGTACTCCACAAGCTGGTTTTAAAATAGCTGGTGTATATGCAAATGGTACTACATCAAGTGACTATGGCGGAGGAATTTGCCAGGTATCTAGTACATTATACAATGCTGTTTTAAAAGCCAATTTAGATATTGTAAATAGAGTAAATCATATGTTTACTGTGGGATATGTTCCTATTGGATTAGATGCAACTGTATCTTGGGGTGCACCAGATTTTAAGTTTAAAAATAGCAGAAAATATCCTATAAAATTAGTTGCCAAAACTTCTAATAAAAAATTATATATTAGCGTTTATGGCTGCAAAGAAGATGTTGAATATGATGTTGAACTTATTTCTTATAAAACTGGAACTGTAAAGTATTCTACTGTATATACAACTGATTCTTCTCTTGCAAAAGGAAAAACTAAAGTTGTTCAAGCTGGTTCTAATGGTTCTACATCAGTAGCTTATAAGGTTTTAAAACTAAATGGAAAAGAAGTTTCAAGAACACTTCTTTCTAAAGATACTTATAGCCCTCATAATCAGATTATTGCAAGGGGTACAAAGTAGATTTATAGTATAGCAACCTTTATAAAAAATGGAGCAGAAGAATTTTACTAATTTTTCCGCTCCATTTTTATATTTTTCATAAATATGTTAACTTTTCTACATTTTAAACATTATTTTAAACTAAGTTAACTTTATATCCAAACTTCTCCATTCTCTCCGATTCTCTATCGGGTAATTCTTTTAGCCATTCGGCTAATCCATTGACTTCAGTATTTCTTAAAAATTCAAAATATTTTATTCTATCTTCTTTTGCTATAACAATAGGTGGTAAATCATTTTTCAACAATTCATAATTTATAAGTAATCTTCCTGTTCTTCCATTTCCATCTTCAAAAGGATGTATTTTTTCAAATTCAATATGATATCTAGCAATTTTATTGAATATATCTTGCTCATCATGATTATAATTATATATATAATACATCATTAAATTTGGTACTTTTTCAGGTTGTGGTGGAATATGTTCACTACCTCGTATAAATACTTGTACAGTCCTATAACCTTCTGCATCTTTAATATCTCTATTTATAGTTTCATTTAAATTCTTTATAAATCTTTCATCAAATTCTTCATTATTTTGTAATTTTTTAAAAGCTAATTCTAAAGCCTTTTTATGATTAATAGCCTCATATATTTCTCTTGGCTCTTTTCCTTCAATTTTAAAGCTATTGTCATTATAAAGAATAGCATATGTTTCAGCATAAGTAAGTGTACTTCCTTCAATAGCATTTGAATGATAAGTACTTCTTGTAATTAAATCTTCTAAATAGTCCCTATTACTTAAAATGAATTCTAAAATTTTCATAACAATTACCTCTTTTTTATAGAAAAAAGACTTGGAATTTGCCCAAGTCTTTTCTTTAATGTCCCTATTTAAGGTTGGACTTCCTATAAATATGGTCGAGGTGAGGTACTCTAGCCAATTGCTATTTTTCTTTATTTATCAAGTATTTTAAAGTCTTGTTTTTTACTTTGAAACTTTTCCTTGAAACTTTAATAAAATTAATTCTGATAAATTTTAGTAAGGTTTCAAGGTTTCTCTTTTGTGTTTTTAATCATAGTCATAATCATAATCTGTATCTATATTAAATATCTCTTTATCTATTAAATAATCTTCAACATTTTTATTTTCTGCCTTTTCAAATTCAACATCTACATCAACGTAGTATTTCATTGTGACAGTAATATCAGTATGACCTAATATCTTTTTTAGAACTGCTGGAGCAATTTTAGCCTCTGCACATCTAGTTGCAAATGTTCCTCTTAACATATGGGTATGAATATCAGTCTTTTTAACTAATTTTCCTTTTGTATTTTCTTCTTCATAGATTCCAATATTCAAATCTAATGCAATTCTTTTTAGACTGCTATTTATAGAATTTTCTACATACATTGTTCTATCTTCTTTGCAAAATAATAAATGTTCTTTATTATCAACCTTATGTTCTAAAGTACCTTGAATAATTTGATAAATTATATTATTCATATTCAAAATTCTTTTACCTGTATTTGTTTTTGTAGTATTTCCTATAATTGCTTTGCCATTATTATCTTTTGTTTGAGTTCTTCTAATATAGATTTTTCTGTTTTCTAAATCTATATCTTTATCATAATCTAAAACTAAAGCCTCTCCTATTCTCATTCCTGTACTCAATAATAGTAACAAAATATATTTGTGTCGACATTCTTTATAACTTGCATTATTTAAGTAATCAACCAGTTTCTTTTGCTCATCAACTGTTAGTGAAACTCTATGATGACTTTTATATTCACTTTTTGGCTTTTCAACTCGATTATAGCCTTCCATAAAATTATCTGTTATGATATTTTCATATTTTGCTTGTCCAAATGCCATACATAATAGTTCATAATTTTGTTTTATTGTACTTTTAGAATAGGTTTTCAAACTCTCTAAATATTTAACTACTTCATCTCTTGTAACTTTTGAAATAGGTTTGTTAGTAAATTTCTCTTTAGCTAGTTTCTTTACTGTATCTGATTTTCTTTTATGTGTTGCTTTAATTATCTTGCCTAATTTATAATCTTCTTCAATTTTATTTTTTACAAGATCAATTATTGTTTTATTACTTTTAGTAATTATTCTAAATTCTTGATTTTCTTCCATTTCAATTTGGAATGACAATGCTTTATTAAATGCTTCTTTCTCATTCTTTCCTACAAATGTTTTAGTAGTTCTTTTTCCTGTAACTGTATCTCTACCTGTTGTTACTATCGCCTTTGGTGTTATAGAAAAATAGAAAGAATCACATTCTACATTATTATCAATAACTTTTCCATTCTCAAATTTTGTTATTTGTCTATATTTACATTTATCTTTCATCTTACAATTGTTACAAATTTCTTTGCTAGATAAACCTTTATTTTTTGAATTTTTAATTGTTTTCGTTAAATACGTTCCTACTGTAATTCCTTTTACTTTATTCATTTCTTTGCTTTCCTTTCTTGTTAAATTTAAGGAAAACTCTTGATATATTTTGATTTTTTGTGTATAATTATTTCAATACTATAACAAGAGTTTTCTTGTATTCGATTTAAAATAGTAGTTTGAAGGTTTAAATGTCGCATATTTAAATCTTCTTTTTTTATCTGTTGTAATCTTACTCATTTACTTCACTTAAAACTCTACGTGTACTTACGTATTCATTAAATGAACTTACAGCAACTTTAAATGATTTTCCGACTTTAATGCAAGGAAAATCAGAACGATGGAATAAGTCTAAACATGTTTTATTTCCTATTCCTAATATTCTTCTTACATCTGCTGTAGTATAAAATTTGATTTCGTTTTCCATAAGTTTTTCTCCTTTCGTGCTTTATTTATGATGATATTTTCCTTGTCCCTCATCATCTGGGAATTATTAGATGGTAATTTACATTACTCCACTGGAATTTCACCACTCCGACTCCGTCCGAGTTGCACCCTATACGATGAGTTAAGGCTATGCAAGTGTCTCATTATGCTGTATCTAACAACTGAAATATTCAATTTTCAATGTGCTATTTAAAGAATTTTGGGTAATTCTATTGACTTTTTAAAGTAATTATTGTAATCTATATATATCAACAAGTAATTACTTGATTTTATCAGATTATAACGTAATCTTTATAATTTGTCAAGTGATTACAACGAAAAATTTAAATATTTTTTAGGAGTGGAAAATGAAAGCTAATTTTTATATAGAAAATCAACGTTTCTGCCTAGCTTTTGACAGATATGTAATCGAAGAAATAAACGGAAAAAGATATGTTCTACCAGAAAAAGGAGCTAAAAATCATGCTTCAACTTTTTCTGATTGGATAGATAGATATTTAATAGATATTTTAAATATTGGAAAAAAAGTATATTACAATGAAGAAGTTGAAGATATAGAAATTTTAGATTATGTACGAAACTATGGCTTATTTGGATTTATGGCTGATTTTCCAGTTAATAGATATTATGTGTTAGATGATACTGTTGCTTTAAGAGATTATAATTTAATTAATTACGAAGATCATATAACAAATATGAAATTAGAAGAATACTTAAATTTCTTTATGCCAAAACTAAATAGTAATCAAATTAAAGAACTTATTGCAAAATGTAGAAAAGATATATCTCCTAGAATTATGGAAAAATATCTTACACCAGAGCTAAATGAATTTTTAATTTTCTCTAAAAACTATGGAGAACCTGTTGATATGATTTTACAATATGCAAAAATTCTTTATGAACATTTAGTTCACTTTGTAGAAGAACGTCACTTAATGAATTATTCTCCACTTATAGCAATAAATAATCTTTATACTAATATAGATAGCTTGCATAATAATGAAATAGGTTTAGTTTATGGTTATTTAAAACAAGCAATAGATTTGAATTTTTTAGTAAATTTATCACAAGATACGATTATGCTTAAGATTTGTAAATTTTGCCATAAAGCTTTTATACCTAAAAACTCAAAGGCAGAATATGATACACCACAATGCAAGAATAAAGCTAATGTTTATAGTTTTAGAAAAAGAGCTCAAGAGGAAGAAAATTAATACTGAATTGGAGGGATTCTAAATGGAAGAAATAAAAAATATATTACTTTCTTTAATTAAAGAAAACGAAAAAGAATATGTTGAATATAAGGAAGCTAAAAATAATTTTGATTTTAATGAACTTGGAAGATATTTTTCTGCATTAAGTAATGGTGCTAATTTAGTAGGAAAACAATATGCTTGGCTTGTATTTGGAGTAAGTGATAAAACTCATGAATTTGTAAATACTAATTATAGAAAAGGTGCTAATTTAAACAGCTTGAAAAAAGAAATAACTCAATCAACTAATGATAATATGACATTTATGGATATATATGAATTTGAAATTGATAGTAATAGAGTTATAATGTTTAAAATTCCTGCAGCAATTGGAGTACCAACTACTTGGAAAAACATTGCTTACGATAGAAATGATGAGTCACTAATTCCTTTAAATGATGTAAAAAGAGATACAATATTATCTACAGTAAATGTTGATTGGACAAGACAAATTATTAGTGACTTAACAGTTGATGATTTAGATAAAAATGCTATATTAAAAGCTAGAGAACAATTTAAAAAGAAAAATGAAAATAAAGAAATTGCAGATGAAATTGATAAAATGGATGATATTACCTTTTTAAATAAAGCAAAAGTTTTGTTAAATGGTAAAGTAACTCGTGCTGCATGGCTATTATTAGGAAGTGAAGATACAAATACATATGTTGATAATTATATTCCTTATATAACTTGGAAATTACAAGAAGGTACGGATATTATTGACTATGAACATTTTACAATTCCATTTATTATTACAATGGATAAAGCTAGTGAAAAAATCAGAAATTTGAGATATAGATATATGCCAAGTCAAACAACACTTTTTCCAAATGAAGTAGATAAATATGATATAAATATTCTTCGTGAGTTATTAAATAATGCCATTGCACATCAAGACTATAGAAAAGGTGGAAGAGTAAACATTATCGAAATGAGAGATAAATTAATGATATTGAATGAAGGGAGATTTATACCTCAATCAGTCGATACTTTAATTATAAATGAGGGTTATGTTCCACCATATTATAGAAATCAATTTTTAGCACAAGCAATGGTTAATTTAAATATGATTGATACCGCAGGTATGGGAATAAGAAGAAGTTTTGAAAAGTTAAGAGAAAGATTCTTCCCTATGCCAGATTATGACTTAAGTGAAAAAGATAGAGTAAAAGTAACTATATATGGTAAAATTCTAGATGAAAAATACTCTCAAGTATTATTTGAAAAAACTGATTTAAGCCTACAAGAAGTTATGCTTTTAGATAGAGTACAAAAAAATATCCCAATATCTAAAGAGCAATCCGATATTCTTCGTAAAGACAATTTAATTGAAGGAAGATATCCTAATATATATGTTTCTAAACAAATCTCTGAAATTGTTGATGATAAAGTTTCCTATACTAAAAAATCCGGATTCAATGATCAATATTATAAAGATTTAGTTTTGAAATATATAAATGACTTTGGAAGTATTACAAAGAAAGATTTAGATGAATTATTGATAAGCAAATTGCCTGACCATCTAAACAAAGAGCAAAAGAAAACAAAAATAAAGTATCTTGTGAATGTTTGCTTACAGAAGAAACAAGAAAAAATAAAGAATATTGGAACAACTCGTTATCCAGTATGGGCAAAAAAATAGTTATTTGTTCCGATACTTTATCCGGAAGTACCGGATAAAGTATCGGATAATTTTCAAAAAGTATCGGATAATTTTCCGGATAATTTTAACTTGACTGTAACTTGATTATAGATAAATTACCAGATAGTTTAAACGAAAATCAAAAAAAATAAAGGTATCGACTAAAATTTGTAAAAAAGGGAGTATTTATGAAACAAGGAATTATTATAGCAGGATTTACAGCATTAGGAAAAACAACATTAGCACAAAAATATGATAATATAATAGATTTAGAGTCAAGTTTATATCAATGGAAGTATAAAAATAAAATGACGCTTGAAGAAATAGAGACTAACAAAGGGAAAAAAGAAAGAATACCAAATGATAAATTTCCTGAAAACTATATTAAAGCTATTTTAGAGGCTAGAAAAAAATATGATATAGTTTTAACATCTATGCATTGGAAGTTATTAGAATATTTTAATAAAAATAATATTAGTTTCTATTTAGCTTATCCTAAATTAGATTCTGGAGATGTTTTAAAACAAAGATGTATAGATAGAGGAAATACCGAAGAATGGGCTCAAGCAATAAAAGATAAAGTTAATTTATGGTATCCTAGAATAAGAGAATACAATATAAAAAATATTATATTTATTGATAAAAATGAATGTTTAGAAGATGCATTAATTAAAATGAATTTAATAAAGGAATAACAGGAATGAAAAAAGACACGAAAAGTTTAATAAAATTAATTAAATATTATAAAAAATACAAATTTCTATGTATTATAGTTATTATATTAAGTTTAGGATATGCTGGAATATCATTACTTTCGCCTATTTACGAAGGAAAGATGTTAGGATATTTTGAAAATTTTGATAAATCTAATATATTAAAAATTGCACTTTTCCTTATGATATTGCGAATTGTAATAGAAATAGTTACTAATCTATGGTCAAGAGCAGTTTTAAAACTCAACGGAAAAGTGAATTTTGATTTAAAACACGATATGATACAAAGCTTAACTAATTTTGAGTTAAAAAATTATGATAATACTAATTCAGGTATATTTATCTCAAGATTAAATAAAGATACATCTGAATTATCTGAATTATTTGATTATATAACAGATGATTTATCAGGGATTATTCTAAATTTAAGCTTTATTATATATGTATTATATCTTAATAAATATCTTGGATTGTTTTTGATATTAAATATTATATTAGTATATATATTGACTTCTAAAAAATTATTTTACTATAAAAATGTAAAAGCCAAGTATAAACAAAAAGATGAAGAAATAGTAGGTATATACACAGATGTAATAAGAGGAATTAGAGAAGTTCAAAATTTAAATTTAAAAGATACCTTATTAGATAGAATAAATATTAAACAAAAAGATGTAATAAGTTATGATATAAAAAAGACTCATACAAGAAGAACTTGGAATAGATATATTAAAACTTTTCAACATATATTAGATTTTATATTTATAATTCTTTCTATTTATTTTATAACAAATAATACACTACAAATCAGCTCTTTCTTGATAATATTTTTATATAAGAATAAAGTATTAAATTTAATAGATTATATATCAGAAATAAGAGAGAAATTTGCTGATGGAAAAGTATCTGCAATAAGAGTTTTTGATATTATCGATTATAATACATTTACCAAAGACTCATATGGT
>USTA01000024.1 GCA_900557475.1 uncultured Clostridium sp.
GGATTTTTGTTTATTAACAATAAAATTGGCAAAATGAAATTTGATAACAAAAATTATTCTAATAACGAATTGGGAATTTCAGATGAGCAAGCTCAAAACTTAGATAATTTTAGAAATATAGCAATTTTAGGTATAGACTCTAGATATAATGATTATGATGATTTTTCGAGAACAGATTGCATTATGATAGCAAGTATAAACAAAACAAACAATAATATAAGTCTATTCTCAATTTATAGAGATACATTAGTTCAAATGGAATTAGACGGAAAAGTAAGGCTTGATAAAATTAATCATGCCTATTATGGAGGTGTAGAAAATACTTTAAAAACAATCAATACAAATTTTGATTTGAATGTAACAGAATATGTAATGATAGACTTTAAATCAGTAGCAGATTTGGTAGATAAAGTAGGCGGAGTAGAAATAAATATAACTTCAGAAGAACTAAAGTATATAAATGATTATATAAAAGACAATAATAAAGCAAATGATAGTAAAGCTAAAAACATAACAAAAGCAGGTAAGCAAACATTAAATGGGACACAAGCTTTAGCATATGCAAGGATTAGGTATACATCAGGAGGAGACTACAAAAGAACTGAAAGAATGAGAACAGTTCTTGAAAAAACAGCAGAAAAGATTAAAACAAAAAACATATTAGAAATAAATAATATTGTGGATGAAATTTTGCCAGAGATAAGGACCAATATTTCCAAAGGAGATATAGAAAGTCTATTACCACAAGCACTAAATTTTAATTTTACAAATACTTTTGGTTTCCCTTACAATGTGAAAAGTATGTCATTAGATTTAAAAGATTATTATGAAGGAACTACAAAAGGAGTAGATTCTTATGTTGTACCATTCAACCTTTCAATTGATGTAAAAAAATTACATAAAGAGTTATTTGGTGAAGAAAACTATGAAATATCAAATAATGTAAAAGAAATAGAGGAAAAGATAAAAGAAAAGATAAAGTAGAGTGAAAGAAGGAGAAAAAATGAAAATAGCAGTAGCAGGAACAGGATATGTAGGACTAGTTGCAGGTGTATGCTTTGCAGAAAAAGGAAATGATGTAATTTGTATAGATGTGGATTCTGAAAAAGTAGATAAGATGAAAAATGGTATATGCCCAATTTACGAAGAGGGGTTGGAAGAGTTAATGAAAAAAAATTATAAAGAAGGTAGAATTGACTATTCAACAGATTACCAAATGGCATATAAAGATGCTGATTTTATATTTATAGGAGTAGGAACTCCAGAGAGAAAAGATGGGTCTGCTAATTTAGATTATGTATATAATGTAGCAAAGCAAATTGCAGATACAGTAGAAAAAGATTGTATTATAGTAGTTAAATCAACTGTTCCAATTGGTACAAATGACAATATAGAAAAATATATAAGAGATAATTTGAAAAATAAAGTAAAGATAGATGTAGCAAGTAATCCAGAGTTTTTGGCACAAGGAAGAGCTGTGAAGGATACTTTGGAACCATCTAGAATTGTTATTGGTACGGAAAATAAAGAAACAGAAGAAAAAATGTGTGAATTATATAAAAATTTTGATGCACCAATTCTTACAACAGATAGGAGAAGTGCAGAAATGGTAAAATATGCATCAAATGACTTTTTAGCATTAAAAATTAGTTATATAAATGACATCGCAAATCTTTGTGAAGTGGTAGGAGCTAATGTAGAAGACGTGGCAAAGGGAATGAGTTATGATGCAAGAATAGGTGATAAATTTTTAAAGGCTGGATGTGGATATGGAGGAAGTTGTTTTCCTAAAGATACAAAAGCATTACACTATTTAGCTTCTCAAGGAGGATATGAGCTAAAAACTGTTAAAGCAGGAATCGAAGTTAATAAAAATCAAAAAATGATACTATTAAAAAAAGCTAGAAATAGATTTACTACATTCAAAGATTTAAATGTAGCTGTTTTGGGATTAACATTTAAGCCAGGTACAGACGATTTAAGAGAAGCTCCATCAATAGATAATATAGCAGCTCTTTTAGAAGAAGGCGCAAAAATTAAAGCTTATGACCCAATTGCAGAAGACAATTATAGAAAAATATATCCAAATGAAATAGAATATAAAAAGTCACCAGAAGATGTACTAAAAGATGCTGATGTTTGTTTTATTTTTACAGAGTGGGATGAAATCAAAAATATAAAGCCAAATATGTATAAAGAACTAATGAAGGAAGCGATTGTATATGATGGAAGAAACATATATACATTAGATGAAATGAAAAATAACCATATTGAATACCATTCAATTGGAAGACCAAGTATTATTTAGAAAAAATAATTATTTAAATAAAAACAGCAACATAAGGGAAGGAAAATCAATGAAAATACTTATGGTAAATAAATTTCTGTATCCAAAAGGTGGAGCAGAAACATATTGCTTAGAAGTAGGCAGAAAACTAGAAGAGTTAGGACATGAAGTACAATATTTTGGTATGTACGATGAAAAAAATACAGTTAAAAATAATCTAAATATTTATTCAAATAATTTAGATTTTCATACAAAAAAACTAAATAAAATATTTTATCCGTTTAAAATAATATATTCTTTTGACGCGAAAAAAAAGATAGACAAAATAATAAAAGATTTTAAACCAGATATTATTCATTTAAATAATATAAATTTTCAATTAACACCATCTATTATTGATTGTGCATATAAAAATAAAATTCCAGTAGTACAAACTGTTCATGATTATCAAATGATATGCCCAAATCATTTTTTATATAATTTTTCTCAAAAGCAAATGTGTGAAAGATGCATAAAAGGAAGTAAATGGAGTTGTACAAAATATAAATGTATACATAATAGTAAGTTAAGAAGTATTTTAGGTTCTTTAGAAGGCATATTATATAGTAAAGTTTTAAGCTCATATGATAAAGTAAGCTTATATATATGTCCAAGTAAATTTTTAGAAAGTGAATTACTAAAAGTAGATAGGTATAAAGAAAAAACTACTTTTATTACAAATTTTATAGATGTGAAGGATGTAATTGATATTTCTAAAAAAGAAGATTACATTTTATACTTCGGAAGATTATCAGAAGAAAAAGGAATAAACGAATTAATAGAAGCAGTAAAAAAGCTCCCAAACATAAAATTAAAAATAGCAGGAACAGGACCATTAGAAGATAAAGTTAAAAATATAGATAATATAGACTTTGTAGGATTTAAAACAGGCGAAGAATTAACAGAGCTTATTTCTAGAGCTAAATTTGCAGTTTATCCATCAATTTGGTATGAGAACTGCCCATTATCCATATTAGAAGCACAGTCATGTGGAACGCCAGTATTAACAGCCAATTATGGCGGAATGAAAGAATTAATAGAGCAAGATGAGACAGGAATTCTATTAGATAGTATAAATGTAGAAACTCTAAAAGAAGGAATCTATAAATTATATGAAGATGATGAGAAAATAGAAAAAATGTCAAAAAAGTGTTTATCAAAAAGAAAAGATATGATAAATTTGGATAAATATGTTAGCATATTATTAGAAAAATATATGGAAGTAATAAAATAATGAAAACTAAAAAATTAAATGGAACAGTTATAGTTACATATAGATGTAATGCAAGATGTAATATGTGCAGTAGATTTAAAAGACCATCTAAACCAGAAGAAGAGATAAGTATAGAGACAATAAAGAAATTACCTAAAATGTACTTTACAAATATAACGGGTGGGGAACCATTTATAAGAGAAGACCTAAAAGAAATAGTAAGAGAATTATATAAAAAATCAGATAGGATAGTAATTTCTACAAATGGATTTTTTACTGATAGAATAATAGATTTATGCGAAGAATTTCCTAATGTAGGAATAAGAATATCAATAGAGGGACTAGAAGAAACGAATAACAAAATTAGAGGCTTAGATGATGGATTTAATAGAGGATATTCTACATTGAAAAAATTAGTGGAAATGAAACATCCAGATGTAGGTTTTGGAATGACGGTACAAGATGAAAATGCAAAAGATTTAGTTAAGCTATATAAACTAGCAGATGAACTAAATATGGAATTTGCAACAGCTTCACTGCATAATTCATTTTATTTTGTGGAAAATAAGAACATAATACATGATAGGCTAATGGTTGCAGGAGAGTTTGAAAAATTAATAAATGAACTATTAAATTCAAATAGTCCTAAGAAATGGTTTAGAGCATACTTTAATCATGGATTAATAAATTATATATTTGGGCAAAAAAGATTACTTCCTTGTGACATGGCATTTGATACATTTTTTATAGACCCATATGGAGATGTAATGCCATGCAATGGAACTAAGGAAAAAGAAATAATGGGAAATCTTAATAAGCAAACCTGGGGTGAGTTATGGAATAGTGAAAAAGCAGAAAATGTAAGAGACAAAGTAAGAAATTGTAATAGAAATTGTTGGATGATAGGTTCTGCAAGTCCTGCGATGCATAAATATATTTGGAAACCTATAATTTGGGTAATAAATCATAAATTTTTAAGATTTTTTAAAGAAAAGAAATATTCAATGTATGAAAATAAAATTGTAAAAGAATATAAAGAAGGAAAAATTACAAAAGAACAATTAGACAGCTGTTCAACCTGTGATTTAAGCTGTGAAGTAAAAGACGGATTATCAGATAGTTCAAGAGAGATATTAAATGAAATGTCGGGAGAGGAATTTGTAAGTAGGAATATAAAAAAACAATTGGAGAAAAAATAATTAAGTTATGAAAATTGCAATGATAGGACATAAAAGAATACCATCAAGAGAAGGCCGGAGTTGAAATAGTAGTAGAGGAGCTTGCAACTAGGCTTGTTAAGGATGGAAATATTGTTGATGTATATAATAGAAAAGGAAAAAATGTACAAGATAAAAATGAGAATAAAAATGTAAAAATAAAAAAATATAAAGGAATAAGAATTATAACAATTCCCACAATTAACAAAAAAGGAATTGATGCACTATTATACAGTATTTTGGCTACTATCAGAGCATTATTTGGTCATTATGATGTAATTCACTTTCATGCCGAAGGGCCATGTGCAATGCTATGGCTTCCACATTTATTCGGAATAAGAACAGTTGCAACAATTCATGGATTAGATTGGAAAAGATCTAAATGGGGAGGACTAGCATCTAAATATATAAAATTTGGAGAAAAGGTAGCTGCTAAATATGCAGATGAAATAATTGTTTTGTCTAAAAATGTTGAAGAGTATTTTTTAGATGCGTATAATAGAAAAACAAATTTTATACCAAATGGTATAAATAAGCCAACGAGAAAAAATGCAAAAATAATAAAAGAAAAATATGGGTTAGAAAAAGATAGCTATATTCTTTTCTTAGCAAGAATAGTACCGGAAAAAGGTTTACATTATTTGATAGAGGCATATAAAAAATTAAATACAGATAAAAAACTGGTAATAGCAGGAGGAGCAAGCCATACTAATAAATATTTAGAAGAAATAAGAAAAATGGCAAATATAAATAAAAATATAATTATGACAGGCTTTGTCCAAGGAGAAGAATTAGATGAACTATATAGTAATTGCAATATATACTGTTTGCCGAGTGATGTAGAAGGAATGCCAATATCACTTTTAGAGGCAATGAGTTATGGTTGCAGATGTCTAGTTAGCAATATAGAAGAGAATACGCAGGTTATAGGAAAATATGGAGAGTCTTTTGAAAAGGGAAATGTAGATGATTTAGCAAGAAAACTTGAAAAGCTTATAACCAAAGAAAAAATAAATAATCAAGAAGAAATAGTAGAATATACACTAGATAAATTTAACTGGGATGAAATAACAAAGCTTAATGAAGTTATTTATAAGAAGGGGAAAACAGAGTGAGAATAAAGAAAATAGAATTATTATATTTTAGTGCAGTTATAATGCTGCTAGTCAGGAATATAATACAAGTAAGTACATTAATAGATATAAAATCGACAAGTATGTTTTTTGATGTTTTACTTTTTTCTGCATATATATTGTTGTTTATTAAAATTATATATAAAGAAAATATAAAACGATTAATAGTGTATGCAATAATAATTTTTTTAGCTTTGATATCTTATGCCAGTTCTAAAATGACAGATTATTTATCGCTAGTACTACTTGTAATAGGTGCTAAGGGAATAGATATAAAAAAAATTGTAAAAGTATGTTTTTCATTTTATGCAATAACTTTAGGTGTGCATATAATAGCATATATAATAACAATGTTAGTAGACCCAGCAAGCATAGAAATAGTGCATAGAGATGAGGTTGAAAGGTATTCTTTTTTCTTAGGTCACCCAAATAGTTTTGCTGCGATACTTGCCTGGACAAATATAATGTATCTATACTTAAGGTATGATAAATTAAAGATAAGAGACTACATATTAACAATATTAGTAGCGTTATTTATATATTTTGTACCAAATTCAAGGACAAGTGCAATACTTCTAATTGTTTTTATAATAATGATACTTATGTTTAAAAAGAATATAAGATTTATAATAAAACTAGGCAGATTTGCAATACCAGTACTTGCAGTAACAATGATTGCTCTATTTTTAGTGTATAACATGAGTCCAATTATAGACAAACTAGATGGAATCTTAAATGCAAGAATCAAATTAGGATTAGCAATATATGAAAACTATGGAACGACTTTATTTGGAGAATATATACCTTTCGGTCAGGAACTTAGCAGTGTATATAAATATGGACTTACTAAGCTAACAATAGATTCAGCATATTACTCTTTACTATTTAGTTATGGAATAATAAATACTTTGGTATTTTTGTTTATATATACAAAATTGAGTTTTAAAAAAGGATTAGAAAATAAGAAAATACTATTTTTAGTTATATGGGCATTTTATGCTGTGACAGAAACATTAGCATTAAATCCATTATTATGTTTTCCATTATTATTTGCAAAAGAATTGATAGAAAAAGGAGCGAAATCAAAGAAAAATGAAAGTTGATATCATAACAAGACATGCGGTAGCAAATTATGGGTCTTTACTTCAGTCATATGCGACTCAAAAGACATTTGAAAAATTAGGTTTAGATGCTGAGTTTATAAATTATACAAGATATGATGAAAGAGCAAATAACTTAGCCAAAACTCATGTAAAAGGGAAAAAATGGGACAAAAATATTTTTACTAGAACATTATATACACTTATACAAACATGGAATTATTCACATGAATATAAAGCATTTGAAAAATATAGAAAAGGATTTATTAATGAAACAGACACTTTATATGGAAGTATAGAAGAGCTAATAAAAAATCCGCCTGAAGCAGACTTATATTGTACAGGAAGTGACCAAATATGGGGAAAGATAGGAACATCTAATTATGATTCAGCATATTTCTTGGACTTTGTAAAAGATAAGAAATGCATATCATATGCAGCTAGTTTTGGAAAAGAAAAAATTGACTCAAATTTAGAAGAAAACTTACCAACCCTTTTAGAGAAGTATTCATACATTTTAGTGAGGGAAGATTCTGCAAAAAATATTGTAAAAAGAGCAGGAATAGATAATGTAGAACAGGTATTAGACCCAACATTCTTATTAAGTAAAGAAGAGTGGGAGAATCTAGCTGAAAAAAAGCCTAAATATACTAACTATGTATTGGTATATCAATTACATAATAATAAAAAATTTAATAAATATGCCAAGGAATTTGCCAAAGCCCATAATAAAAAATTATTAAGACTAACTCCTTCAATTTACCATAAAGCAAGAGGAGGAAAGTTAATATATTTACCTACACAATATGAATTTTTATCATATTTTAAAAATGCAGATTATATATTAACAGATTCTTTTCATGCAACAGTTTTTTCAATTATGTTTAATAAAAAATTTAAGAATATATCACCAGGAGAAACAAGCACAAGAATTACAAGTATATTAAAATTGATGCGGTTTAGAGGATAGAGTGCTAAAAGATTTTTCAGACTTTGAAAGTATAGATAATGAGATTGATTATAGCAAAGTGAATTTAATAATAAAGGAAGAGAGAGAAAAATCTATTGAGTTATTAAAAAAAGCAATTGGTATAAGAGAAAACAATATAACTTCAATAGGATTGCATAATAATTGTACAGGGTGTAGGAATTGTGAACAACTATGTCCTAAGAATGCTATTACAATGAAGTTAAACAAAGAAGGATTTTTAGAACCGGAAATAGATAAAAATAAATGCATAAATTGTGGTATATGTTTAAAGAGATGTCCTCAAGCAAATAATGATATTGAAAGAAATACACCATCCAAATGTATAGCAGCAAAAAATAAAGATGAGGAAATGCTAAAAAAAGGTTCATCTGGTAGCATATTTGGAATACTAGGGGCTTATATTTTGGAGAATAACGGAACTATTTATGGTGTAGCTTTTAATAATAAATTAGACTTAAATACAATAAGAATAGAAAATAAAAATGATTTAGAAAAATTAATGGGATCAAAATATATACAAAGTAATACTCAAAATACATTTAAACTTGTGAAAGAAGACTTAGAAAATGGAAGAAAAGTTCTTTATACGGGAACGCCATGCCAAATAGCAGGACTAAAAAGTTATTTAAATAAAGATTATGATAATTTACTCCTTGTAGATTTAGTTTGTCATGGAGTACCAAGTGAAAAGCTATTTAAAAAATACATAGAATATATGGAAAAAAAATATAACAGTAAAATTATAAATTATTCTTTTAGAAGCAAGGAGAAAAATGGATGGGGACTAACTGCTAAAGTAAGATTCGAAAATGGAAAGAAAAAGTATATTAATGCTAATGTGGATTCATATTATAAGTCATTTTTGGAGGGAAAAACTTATAGAGAAATTTGTTATAATTGCAAATATGCAAATACAAATAGAGTAGGAGACATTACACTTGCAGATTACTGGGGAATAAAAAAAGAGCATCCAGAATTTGAAACTACTTTGGGG
>USTA01000025.1 GCA_900557475.1 uncultured Clostridium sp.
AACAAAGACGAGGCATGAAAAGTTATTAAAAATGTTGAAAAATATTAATCATGCCAGCTTTTGTTCTTTAATAGAAAAACGAAGAAATAAGGGAATGAGAATTTTTTTAAGTTTATAACTCAATCATTCCTAATTTGTTCTTAAATAAAGAGGATGAAATGAAGAAGAGAAAAACAATTTTTGTATTAACAATTATATTTATAACAATATTTGTAGGAAGCGTTTATGGAAGTAACAGAGCAGTAATTCCAAAATATTCAGAGCCAACAGATATGCCATCGGAAACTCATACCGTTTTGAACACTATCATATATGGAATAAGAACGGTTTCTGGAATAATACTTTTAGCAAGTGCAATTGCTTGTGCAATTAAATTTATAAAAGCAAGTAAAGAAGAAAGAAAAAGATTAGGAAAAACTTTATTAATAATAGCAGTTATAACTATACTAATAATAGTAATATGTGATGTTATATCTAAAACTTTACTAGAAAATATATATATGCATTTTTAAAATATTAATATGGATTGAAGAGCGATTTAACTAAGAACACTAACTTCATATAGGTGATGGAATTTTTTTAGCAGATGTGCTAACATAATATAAAATAAACACTTGAAAGGAAGATAAATATATAGTATAATTTTATATAGAAAAATACCAAATTTACAATTGATGAAGGGGAAAATATGAAAAGAAAAAGCAATATTATAAAAATAATATGGACAATTTTAATTGCAGTTATGTTAATATCTATGTTTACAAGTTGTGTATCTGCCTCAATTACTTTGCCATCAGATTTATCAAGTGTTTATGACAATGATGATGGAACCATCGGAACTATTGGAGGAAAAATTATTTGGGTTGTACAAACTATCTTCTATGGAGCAGCAGTAATTTTAGTAATTTGGTCGGGGGTTAAATTTGTTATAGCAGCACCAGAAGCAAAAGCAGAACTCAAAAAGAAATTCATATATATGGTAGTAGGCGCAGTATTTCTTTTTGCAGCAGGAGGGATAACAACAATAATAGGAAATATGGCTATGAATAATATATAAATATAAAAAAGTCTAATAAGTAAATCTTATTGGACTTTTTTTGGCAAAACTATTGAAAAATAGGGCAAAATAATTATATAATAGTATTATATTATGGATTATTATATTTAATATGGGAGAAAACATGAAAACAAAGTTAAAAGCAATAATTATGTCAACAATAATGCTAGTAATTTTACTTGCAGGAAGTCAGGTATTTGCAATGAGTGCAAGTAGCATAATTGGGGATGCCAATCAGTGGCTAAATGATGGTGCTAGTGATTCAAAAATAAGTACAGATGAAGCATGGGAAGTATTGAAACCAATAGGACAAATATTAGTTGCAATAGGTTCAGTTGTACTAGTTATATGCTTTATGTATTTAGGCATAAAGTATATGTCAGCTGATCCATCAGGAAAAGCAGATGTAAAGCAAAAATTAATAGGACTTGTAATAGCAACGGTTGTAATATATGGAGGAATAGGACTATTTACAATCATAATAAATGTAATGAATGGCATTTTTGCATAATACAAAGGAGGAAACAGTATGGGAAGTTACTACATACCAAATAATAGTTTAAAAGGTGAAGGAAGAATTCTTTATATATTTACACCAAAATCACTTATTTACACAGCAATAGGAGCCTTTATAGGTCTGATATTCTACTTTATTTTTGGGGTTTTGCTAGGGCTAAAACCAGTAGGATATATAGCTATGGGAGTTTTAGCATTAATAGGATATGGAGTTGCAACTATAAAAATGCCAACAGCAGGAAACAGTAAACTTGCAAAAAATGTTGGTGGAGATTCAATAGATGATATTGTTATGAGATATATTGCATTTAGAAAAGGCAGAAAAATATATTCATACTCAGTAGAAAGAAAAGAACCAGATTATTTAAGCCTAACAGATAAGTTATCAATAAATAATATGGTTGGAAAAGTTACAAACATGAACATGTCATCAGCAAAAACAAAGGAGGACAAATAGTATGGATACAATTCAAATGCTTAATTTAATATTAGTAGTAATTTTAATTTTAATACTAATACTTGCTTTTATAGCGGTATTACTTATATTTAAGATGAGAAAAGGCAAGGAGCCACAAAATACTCAGATAAAAACAGAAACGCCTGTACAAAGAACTAATTTAATAACAAGAGACGGAAAAGAAATCGATTCAATATATAAGTTTATGGAATTTGACTCTGTACAAGATAATATGATTATAAGAAAAGGCAGAAAACAATATGTAATGGTAATTGAATGCAAAGGAATAAACTATGATCTACTTTCAGAAGATGAGAAAAATGCGGTAGAAGCAGGATTCGTAGAATTTTTAAATACACTTCGTTTTTCAATTCAATTATATGTACAAACAAGAGCGCTAAACTTTAATGATTTAATAAAAGAATATAATAGAAGAATAGATGATGTGGAATCTCAAATTGGAAGACTAAATGCACAAATAGAACTAGCCAAAAGAAATGGAAACAAAGAGCAAGAGGCAAAATTAGGATTTGAAAGAAGAAGAAAACAAAATATTTTAGAATATAGTGAATCAATTACAGACTATACAGCAAAATTAAGTGAAAGTAAAAATATATTACAACAAAAAACATACATGATAATTTCTTATTTTACATCGGAATTTGGAGATACAAGTACATATTCACCAGATGAAATAGATGATATGGCTTTTTCAGAATTATATACAAGAGCACAAACATTAATAAGAGCATTAGCATCAGCCGAGGTAACAGGAAGAGTGCTTTCTTCAGAAGAAATTATGGAATTATTATATGTTGCATATAATAGAGAACAATCAGAAATCTATACATTAAGGAATGCACTAAATTCAGAGTATGATAGACTATATTCAACAGCAAGAGATGTAATGGAAGAAAGAAAGAAAAGACTTGCAATGCAAGTTGAAGAAGATGCAGCTAAACTTACATCAAAGAGTATTATTAAAGCAGATTTGGAAAATAGAAAAAGAAGAGAAGAAAAAGTAAAAGCAAGAGCAATGCAAATGGTAGAAGAATACAAAAATGATATGAGTACAACTCTATATGAAGAGACCAAAAAGCAAATACAAAATGCAGATGTAAGTAAAGAATTAGAAGATAAGCCAAAAAGAAGAATTACTAGAAAAAATGTTTAACTAAAGAATGGAGGAAAATCCAATATGGGAAAAAATAAAAATATGGATTTAAACATGGCAGGCCAAGGAGATATGCAAAAATCAGATAAAAGCTTTATAAATAATAAGAAAGATATAAAAGATTTAATTGCACCAGCAGGAATAGACGCAACTAGTACAAATAGACTAGAGATAGTTTCTGGAACTAGTAAATATGCAAGAACAATGTTGATTTCTACATTGCCAAGAATGTGTACATTTCCAGAGCTTTTAAGAGGAATGTATACATTTGGAGATGTAAATGTATCTGTATATATAACACCGATTAGTGAAGCAAAGTCTCAAAACGAATTAAATAGAACAATAAACGAACTAGAATCAGAGAGAATTGTTGCACAAGAAAGAGGGCAAATAAACAGAGAAAGCTCACTTGCACAAAAAAGGGCAGAGGCAGAAGAACTAAGAGATGCCATTGCAAGTGGACTTGATAAATTGTTTGAAGCATCAGTTCTTTGCACACTTTTTGCATATAGTGTGGAAGAACTTGATAAACAAACAGAACTTTTAACATCAGAAATGTCAAAAACATTAACTGGAATGAAAACAGCATGGGCAATGCAAGAAGATGCATTTAAGTCTAATTTACCACTTGGAGAAGACAAAATAAGAAAAGTACATACATTTGACCGTAGATCAATGGCAACAGTATTTCCATTTATTAATTCAGATGTTGGACATGAAAATGGTATACCACTTGGATTTAATAGACAAACTGGTTTGCCAATATTATATGATAACTTTAGCCCAACTTTAAGTAATTACAACATGGTTGTATTCGGTAAGTCTGGAGCTGGTAAAGGTGTTACAATAAAAACATTAATTGCAAGGTCAGCAGTACTTATGGGAATAGAAAGTTTGGCACTCGACGCTGAAGGAGAATATGGAGTTGTTGCAGAAGCTCTGGGAGGGCTTAATGTAGTAATATCTCCAAACTCAAATACAATAATAAACCCATTTGATATTGAACCAGAAATAACAAGGGACGAAATAACAGGACGTGAAAAAGTTGCACTAAATGTAGAAAACAAAATTGAAGACGTTACACAAATTTTGTTAACAATGGCAAGAGGAAGTACAAGGTCAGAAGATGTAAATGAAGTAACAAAACAAATTATAGCAGAGGCAGCAGCAGAAGAATATGCATCACTTGGAATAAATAATGATGAAAACTCTTTATATGAGAGAAATGTTGGCGGAATGGTTCAAAATAACTACTTAGGAAGAAAGAAAAAGAAAATGCCAACAATAGGCTCATGGTATAGAAGATTATTCAATAATGCACAAAAGAATGAAAACCCAGATTATAGAGCACATTATAGTTACTTAGTAAAAGTAATGAAACAATATGTAAGAGAATTAAATGGACAAATGGCATACTTTGATGGTCAATCAACATTCGACCTATTAGAAGGAACATCATTTATTAACTTAGATATTTCAAACCTAGAGGAAAGATTTGCAAGACCACTTGCACAGCAAATATTACTTTCGTGGATTTGGGAAAAATACGTAAAGAAAAATAGTGAAGATAAAGCAAAAGCTGGAAAGAAAAGAGTTTTAGTTGATGAAGCATGGATGCTTCTTCCATACCCAGAGGCAGTAGATTTCTTAAACAAGATGGCAAGACGTGCTAGAAAGAGAAACGTATCTTTAGCAGTAGTTTCTCAAAGATTCCAGGACTTTTATGAGAAATCAGAAGTTCAAGCAGTTTTAACATCATCAGACACAAAGCTATTCTTAGCTCAAGATAAATCAGAAATACAATACATAAAAGAAGTATTCAAACTAAGCGAAGGAGAAGCGTCATTCTTAACAACATGTAGCAGAGGTCAGGGGTTATTTAAAGTTGGAGAGCAAACTGCAATTATAGAAATAATACCAACTAAAAAAGAATTCGAATTTATAGAAACAAATGTAAACAAATTGAAAGAGCAACAAGCATAACATGGGGTGTTTTAATGATTAAAAAAGTAATAGCAACTTTAATTATTTTAATAATGTCTGTAATAACATTTGCTCCAATTGTATATGCAACATTGCCAAATGTGGGAACTATTCCGACAGATAAGCAAGGAACAGAGAGTACAGAAAACATGCTAAGCAGTGGACAAGCAACTGTTACAGATGATAATGGTCAAACTACTGAAATTTCAATAGACACATCAAAAGATACGGAAGGTATGATTGGAACAGGGGTTATCTACATGTTATCACTTATACCATTTGCAATAAATAAATTGCTAAGTATAGTTGCAGTAGATAATGGAAGTGCGAACATAGATGAAGAAACAGATACTTCTTTTACAATAGAGTCATTACTTACTAATGAATACTCAATGTTTAACATAGATATTTTTGAGCAGCAAGAAGGTGGAAAAAATACCGAATTCATGAATACTTTGAAAAAACAAGTTGCAATTTGGTATACTTCTCTTAGAAATTTGGCAGTAGTAGGATGTGCAATTGTTGCAATATATGTAGGAATTAGAATGGCTATATCGTCAGTAGCAGAAGAACAAGCAAAATATAAAAAAATGCTAACAGGATGGCTAATAGGAGTTATACTACTATTTTTAATGCATTTTCTAATTTCAATAATGATAAAATTATCTAATTCATTTATTGAGTTTATTTCAAAAGCAATAGAAAGCGATACAAATACAGTTGGTATGGAAAAAGAAATGGTAACAAATGTATTTGGGGAAGTTAGAAGAGCAGAAGGATTTAATAAGTTTTTCTTTTTCATCATGTATTGTGTACTTACATATTATGAACTAAAATTTTTCATAATGTATTTATTTAGGGTACTAAAAATATTTATTTTAACAATAATTTCACCACTTATGTGTTTAACATATCCAATAGACATATTAGGAAATGGAAGAGCAGAAGGGTTTAACAACTGGGTAAAGAAAATGATGGTAGAAATCTTCATACAACCACTTCACTTAGTATTATATGTAGTTTTTATATACTCCGCAGGTGAAATAGCTAAAGCGGCACCACTAATTGGTATTATATTTATAATAGCATTAGATAGGGCAGAAGATATTGTAATGAGTGCTCTAAAACTAAAAGGAGACGGAATAAAAGACGTAAAACTAATGAGCATGTTTGGAGGAAAGGGAAAATAAAGTTTAATGAAGAAAAAAAAGATAGTGGTAATATTAATAATAATTTTAATCATTATTTTAATAGGTGTAGCAAAATATATTATTGACGAAACAAAAGAAAAGACATCTGTTAGCGAATTTAACTCACTTAAATCTTTAATTGAAAATGATGGACATGAGTATATAAAAACTGAAAGCTCCAAGGAAGAAGGCTTCAAAAAAGATATATACATAAAATTTAGTCTACCAGCAATTAATGAAAATGGTGAAACTAACAAAAATTTGTATGAAATAGTAATAAAACATGTAGCAGGAAAAATAAAGGGGACAAACTTTAGATTAATTGATACAGAAAAAAATATTGTAGTAAAAATTAAATTTGACAAAGATAAAATAAGTTCATATACAATAAATGATGATAAAAAGTACTGGGAACATATAAAAGCTAATTATCAAATAGACAAATACAATATCGAAAAAATAAGCAATTTTACTATAACTTCAAATATTTTAGCAAATATAATAAATGCAAATTGGGACTACAATAAATCTAATTTAGGAAAAAAGGAGTCACAAGTAGACAATTACGATATATACTTTGATGAAGGATATAGAGTAAGAAAAATAGGAAAGAACATATTTAACATCGTTTTTAGTAAGAACTACAATAAAGAATTATTAAACGGATTAAAACCAACTTCTTCAAAAGAGGAGGTTGAAAAGGTACTTGGAAAATCAACATATACTACATCAGGAAATGAAGCGATTGGATATAAATGCGAATACTTTTATATATTTTTTACAGGAGAAGAGGCATCGGTTTATCCAATTGATGAGTATAATGAAGAAAATAGCAGGAAGTTTGGAAATTTAGTTACAGAACTAAACAAAACGGGGGATGCAAATACATTTCTAAATAAACTTACAGACCTTTATCCAAACTATGAAACCTTTTATAAACAAAAAAATTATGTAAGTTTAGTTTATCCATTAAAAGGCTTCGAAGTAATTTTTGGAGCAGAAAGTAAAAATGGATTACATATATATAGTAATTTCAAAGGAAATATAACAGAAGACATAACAATAGACACTTTAAGAGAAAACAAAAAAATGCCAGGGAATGTATATACTAATCTAGACACAAATTTGGTTTCTCAAACAGAAGAAGTGAGAATAAATAATGACCACTTTAATAGACATCCATATGACTATGTAGAAGAAGTACAAACAGAAAACTATACTGTTATGAAAGATGGAACTACTTATAAATTTTATTCAAAAGATAAAAGTAAAATAGACTCTGAAATAATAATAGAAAACATTACTAATATTATGAGTTACAATAATACAATGTTTGTATATGGAGTAAAAAATAAAGGACTATTTTTATATGACGCAGAAAAGATGAAAAATATACAACTTGTAGAAGGAGATGGAGAATTTAAGATTACAAAAGTAGAAAATAATGAAATTTATTATGACGAAACAAAGATACAAATACAATAATTATAAGGAGGAGTATATGAAAAAAAGACTAAAGAGTATAATTGCAGTATTGCTTATTATATGTATTTCATGTACTCCAAAGTTCGTTTTTGCAGAAGGAGACAGTGAAGAAGAGCTAGTAGCAGCAAGGGAGCAAATAGCAAAATGGGCAATACAATTTGCTAATTCGCCAGAAGCCGCAAAATGTGATTATCCAACTAAAGACCTAACAACAATCATAGAAAAGAGAGGACAAACATATAGAAGCACGGATCCACAAGATAAATATTATTTTGATTGTGTTGGTTGGGTAAGCTATGCTGTAAATAGAGCAATAGGAATATCTCATCCATCAATAGAAAGTGGAAACAAAGGGTTTGTACAACCACTTAATACAAATAGCCCAAATGTTTTTGACACAGCACATTTTACACCAATAGGAATAGATGAAATACAACCGGGAGACATACTCGTATCAAATAGACACGTTGGAATATACGTAGGTGGAGACCAAATGGTTGATATGCAAAGTACATTGAAACAAAGAAGAACAGATCAAGTAACAAGTGACTCAAACCATGTATGGAAAGAAGCCGCACGTTTGATTTCGATAGATGGAGCACATTATGACCCTATAGAAGGGGGAGTAGAACTTCCTTCAGGACCGGACATAGGAGGAAATGGAGGAACAGAAGACGAAGGCACAATAACAACAGATATAATAGACTTAGATGAACTAGGAGACCAATTTGAATATGATGGAATGCCAACTACAACAATTAGAGAAAGCAATCAGATAGATGTATTTCAATGGCTATTTGAAAAAATTACAGGCTTTTTAAGTTTTATAATAGGAATTTTTATATCAATTATAAGAGCACCAATTGTAGGTTGGACAAGAATAATAGAAAAAGCTATAAACAAATTTTTGCATAATCTAAATTAATTAATTACATTAGGAAAGGAGAAGAAAAATGAAAAAGAAACAAAGACTAACACTAATAGTAGTAGCATTAGTTTTATTTAGCATTTTCTTTTCCAATGTAAAAGTACTAGCAGTAGCTGATTCTTATGCA
>USTA01000026.1 GCA_900557475.1 uncultured Clostridium sp.
AGAAATATCTAATTGCTTCACTATTAAAATTGGTTGTATCACAAAGATTAATTAAAAATAAATATGGAACATTATCGTTAGTGCCAGAAGTAATGGTTGTAGATAATATAGTAGCAGGATTAATAAGAAAAGACAAATTAAGTGTATCAGAAATTGAAGATGCAATACAAAGTGCTTCAATAAATGGAAGTATTGGTTTAATAAATTCTCTTGCAAAATTATTTACAGATGATCAAATAACACTAGAGCAGGCAAAAGCACAAGTAGAAGAAAAGAATTTAGAAGTATTAAATAGAACAATTAGACAAATGGCACTAAAAAAAGAAGAATCTCAAGGTGCAATGAATATGCAAAATCGAATTAATATGTAAAAGGAGGTAAGGTATGCCAGAGTATGTGTACAGGGCAGTAGATTCAAACGGAGTTTTAGTAAGAAATAAAGTACAAGAAAAAAGTAAACAAAGCTTGGTAAAAAAATTAAAATTAAATGGATTAATGCCAATTGATGTAACACAAGTTAGTTTTGGAAAGTATGGAAAAACAACTACAAAAAAGAATGTAACAGATATTGATGAATTAATGCAGCTTGCCAATTCAGCAGATATTAGTAAAAATAAAAATGCAAGACAATTATCAACTGTTGAAAAAATTAATATGCAACTTTCAAAAACAGAAAAAGTTACACATAGAGATTTAGTAATATTTACACAAAATTTATATTTGCTTAAAAAAGCAGGATTTAATAATGTGCACGCATTGGGAACAATAATACAGTCAACTGAGAACTTTACACTAAAGGGGGTATTAGAAGATATATTAGCAGGTGTTGAAGCCGGAGATTATATGTATACTACTATGGAATACTATTCAGATATATTTCCATATATATATATAAATTTGGTTAAAGTTGGAGAGCTATCAGGTTCACTTGACGAATCTTTAAGACAGGCGGTAGAATACTTAGACTCAGCTGATGAGTTAAATAAGAAATTAAAGAAAATATTGGTTCCAAATATTATGCAATTTGTAGTGTTAATTGTATTATTGTTTTTCGGAAGTATGTATGTAGTACCTATTATTCAAGATGTATTTGATCAGGTAGGAACTAAAGCGACACTTCCATGGTATACTATAATGTTCTCAAATTTCTTAAATAAAGCACAACAGTACTGGTTAATACCAACTCTAATAGTTGCAGCATTATTAGGATTATTCTTTTTATGGAAAAGTACTCCTAGAGGAAGATATAGATGGGATTATTTTAAATATAGAATGCCAGTTTTTGGAGAACTAATTTTTGCGATTGATTTTTCAAGATTATCAAAAGCAATGATGTTAAACTTAAAAAATGGTATGAGAATACAAGAAGCTTTGGAAGTTGGTAAAAACGTAGTAAAAAATTTGGTAATGCTTTCTATAATCGAAACAGCGATAAACAACATTATTATAGGTGATTCTTGGGTAGAACCATTTGAAAAATCTGGATTAGCAAAACCAATGATTACAGAGATGCTAAAAATAGGAATGCAAACAGATTTGCCAGCAATGATGGATAAGCTAGTTGAATATATGGATATGGATATAGACCAAATTATGGAAAAAATAGTAAAGATATTACCACAAATATTATATGCAGTAATTGGTGTACTAATTATATTTATAACATTAGTTGTACTAGTTCCTTGTATTGAGGTTTATATGGGTAACTTCCTATTTGAAGCAGTTGATGTATAAGATAGATGTAAAAAGGAGCAGGAAGCTGTTCCTTTTTATGTATTAATTAATTAAAAAATATAAAATAAAGGTGAAAAAATGAGAATTGGTATAGATATAGGTGGAAGTCATATTTCAAGTGGAATAATTGAAAAAAATGGAGAACTTTTAGCAAAAGAGACAATGGATGTAAATATTTCAAATATAAATGATGAAGAAAGAATTAAAAAATTAATTTTTAATATAATAAAAAATGAGATAGATACATTACTAGATAAAAACGATTATTCAGCTTCGGATATTTTAAAAATAGGGGTAGCTGTCCCGCGGTAGTCCTAAGAATGGGAAGATAAAAAACTTAGTAAACTTACATATAAAAGAATATGCTTTAGCAAAGGAACTAGAGTTATTATATAAAACAGAAGTTAATTTACAAAATGACGGAAAGTGTGCAGGATTAGCAGAAAAAGAGTATGGGGCATTAAAAAAATATAATGATTGCATATTTTTATGCATTGGAACAGGAGTAGGTTCAGCTGTATTTATAAATGGAGATATGCTAAAGCCAATCCAAAATCCAGGGTTTGAATTAGGACATATGGTAATAGATAAAAACGGAATAAAATGTAATTGCGGAAAAAATGGATGCTATGAAACTTTTGCATCAATGAAAAGGTTTAAAGCAAGAGCGATTGAAGAATTAGGATTAGATAAGAATTTGCTAGGAGAAGAAGTACAAAATTATATAAGGGAAAATATAAATAAAGAAAAAGTAAACAAATTTGTTAATGAATATTTAAATAATGTAAGTATAGGACTCGCAAATCTTATTACTATATTTGAACCAGAAGCAATTTGCTTTGGTGGAAGTTTTTCTTATTATACAGATATATTTATTCCGATTTTAGAAGAAAAAATTAAAGATAATTTATTTAATAAAGATACTAAAGTAAAACTGGTGAGGGCAAAATTAAAGAATGATGCTGGTATTATAGGAGCTAGCTTATTATAGCTTAAAAAATTTAAAAGAAGAAACATATTTTTTATTTTGGTAATGATGTGATATATGTTAGAGATATGTTACATCAAGCTAAAATATATGTTTCTTATTTTATAATATAAATTATTCGTTATTAGTGTCAGTATTTTCTGGAATTATAATGTTATCCTTTTTTTGTTGCTCTGGTTTTTCAAATGTTAAGCTATCTTTAACGTCAGAAATTTGTAAATCTTTTGAAGAGCCTTGAATAATTTCTATTTTTTTCTCTCTTTGCTCATTATTTTCTTCGATCATTATATTTAACCTCCACTTAGATTATTTCTTATGTTTTTAATATACTATAATATGTAAAAAATGACAAGAGAAAAAAGTAAAATTTATATTTTATTGTATGAAATTATAGAAACAATGAAAAAAGCTTAGGTAAGTTAAAGTAAGGATATTTCTTGACCATTTTTATTATAGCGTGATATAATATGCATATAATAAAAATGAGGAACTAGAAAATGGAAGAAGAAAAGTTAAAAGGAGTAATAGAAGCTATTTTATTTTCAGCTGGCAGAGTTGTGAAAATTAAAGAATTAATGGCAATATTAGAAGTTAATTCCGAAGAAATAATAAAAGCAGTAGGAATACTTAAAGAAGAATATAATAGTTTAGGAAGAGGTTTAGAAATAATTAGGGTAGAAGATGGATATCAGCTTTCATCTAAAAGGGAGTATTATGAATACTTATATGAACTTGCTGGAAAACAAGAAAAACCGACTTTATCACAAGCAACACTGGAAGTACTAAGTATTATTGCATATAATATGAGGGCAACTAAGCAAGATGTAGATTCAATAAGGGGTGTTGATTCAGCAGCATCACTATATAGACTATTAGAATATAATTTAATTGAGCAAGCTGGAAAAGCGGACTTGCCAGGTAAACCAATGACATATAAAGTAACAGAAAACTTCTTGAAAGTGTTTGGGTTAAACTCAATTAAAGACTTACCGGAGCTACCAAAATATAAGTTAGACAGTAATAGACAAATAGTAATAGATGATTTAGAAGAGGAAAAGGAAGATGGCGTAAAAGAATTAGCTAAAGAAGAGAAGGAAAGCCCGAGTATAAGTGATAAAAAAAGCTAATATATTAATAGAAAGGAGAATTGTATAGATTTTATACAATATAAATAATATGAGATTATCAAAAGCAGGAATAGGAACAATAAGAGTAAATAATTTAGATGAAATGTATCCAGCCCAGGATATGTTATTACAATCAGGACAATTAGTTCAATATGGAACTGGAATATTTGGATATAATAATATTCCAATGTTAATAAGAAGAAATATAGAAAGAGTTATAGAAGAATGTCTAAATGAAGTAGGTTGCATAGAAATTCAATTACCAACACTTCAGCCATCAGAAATATGGAAAAAGTCTGGTAGATTTAAAAATTACGTAGAAGACGGAACAATGATGGTTATAGAATCAGATAGAGGAACATTGTGCTTAGCTCCAACAGCAGAAGAAGCATGTATAGAATTTATGGGGGAAAAATTAAAATCATATAAACACATGCCAGCAACAGTATATCAAATTGGAGAAAAGTATAGAAATGAAATAAGAACAAGAGGATTTTTACTTAGAGGAAGAAGCTTTTTAATGATGGATGCATATAGTTTTGATACTGATTTAGAAGGATTGCAAAAATCATATGATAATGTAAAACGTGCTTATTTAGAAATTGCTAAGAGATTAGGAATAGAAATAATTCCAGTAATTGCAGATAATGGTGCAATGGGAGGAAAAAAGAGCGAAGAGTTTATGATGATATCAAGTATAGGAGAAGATACTATACTATATGACGATAAAACTAAAATAGCGCTTAATACAGAAGTATTAGAAAAAGAAAATTATAAAGAATACTTAAAAGAAGAATATGGAATAGAAGATATTTCTAATTTAAAAGAAGTTAGAGCAATAGAAATAGGTCATATTTTCCAATTAGGAACAAAATATTCAGATTCAATGAACATTGGATTTATAGATAAAGATGGAAAACATAAACCATACTTTATGGGATGCTATGGGATAGGTGTTAGCAGACTACTTGCAGCTATTTATGAAAACTCAGTATTAAGAGATGAAAATGAAAAAGTAACAGGAATGGCTTTAAACGAAAAAATTGCTCCATATAAAGTACAAATAATACCAAAAATAGAAAATGACAAGAAAAAAGAAGAAGCATTTGAATTATATGAAAAGTTATCTGGAAAGGCAATTTTAGATGATAGAGAAAATGTTTCATTAGGTGCTAAAATAAAAGACTGTAAGATATTTGGAACACCATATATGGCAATTTTAGGAGATAAGGTAGAAGATGGATTTGTAGAATTAGAAAATATAAAAACTGGAGAAAAAAAGGTTGTTTCGCAAGAAGAATTATTAAAAATGTTTTAATAGAAAAAATAAATCTAGGAATGCAAATCCTAGATTTATTTTTTTGTTAAAAGCTGTATTATTTTTGGATAAATTTTTATAGCGTTTTTCTTCCAATTGTCTACAATAATTTGTGCTTGATCACGTGAATATGCATATGTTGTAATATCAAAAATAATTTCATTATCTTCAACTATTTTACATTTTACTTCATACTCATTTTCACTTTTAGGCATATATTCAGCAATTACAGACTGGTCATTTTCAAACATTTCCATGCTACTTTTTAAATTAGTATCAACTTTAAGTTTTATAATTCCAGGAAGAATATCTAAGGTTAAATCTAAAGTTTCTTTGCCAGCTTCAGTAAGGTTATATACATCTTGAGTTTCTTTTTTATAGCAAGCTACATATTTAGCTTCAATTAAATCTAACAAAAATTGCTGAAAATAGAAATAATTTAATTCAATAGCAGAAGTAACAATACTATAAAGTGCATCATTTGTAATTGGCTTACCAACAGAATCTAATATATATAAGATTAGAACTTTATTTTCTGCCAATGTTTCACTATCAGATGTAATTTTCACTTAAAAAATCTCCTTATAATTTTTTTATAGGGCAATTATATCATAAAAATAAGTAAAATACAATAATTTTTAATTTAAGCAAAGATATTGAGATAAATAGTAGATTAGAAATGCTCAAAAAAATATTAAGTTTTATAAAATATTATTGCATGGCAAATTTTTATATGATAATATAATGTAAAGACAAAGGAGAAGTAATGGAATATACAAAAATAGGAAAAGAGTTAGAGATATATGAATCAATAGACTATATTGGAAAAGGATTTCCAATAATCCTTCCAAACGGAGCAAAAATGATTAAAATATTGAGAGAACTTGTAGAAGGCGAAGAAGAAAAAAGAGGATATCAAATAGTAAGAACTCCGAGTGCTTCAAGAGCAGAAATATACATGATAGAGGATAGATGGGAGTTAGAAAAGGACGAGATTTTTACTGTAAAAAGAGAAGAAGATGAAAATTCTATTGTCCTTAGACCATATGTTAGACCATTCCATTGTAGTATTTATAATATAAAAGATCACAGCTATAAAGAGCTTCCTATAAAATATAGTGAAACTTCAACTGTGTTTAGAGATGAACCAACAAACAAAATAAAAGGACTAACTTGTATGAGGCAGTATTTATTCTCAGATGCAAGTATATTTTTTACAAAAGAGCAACTTGAAAAAGTTATAAAAGAGTCGGTAGAATTAGAAAACATTTTTATGGAAAAGCTGGGTTTAGATGTAGAATATAGAATATCTAATTGGGATGAAAAGAAAAAAGAAGAATATATTGGCACGATTCGGTGAATGGAATATGTGTTTAAATGTAATGGAAAAGGTCTTACAAGACAAGAAAATAGCTTATACTAAAAATGAAATGGCAAAAATGTATGGACCAAGTATACAAGTTTTTTATAATAATAAACTTCTTGCAAAAATAGAAATAGACTTTGAAATTCCACACAGATTTGACTTAAAATATACATCAAAAGAAGGAAATGCAGAGTTTCCGATGTATATACATAGACAAGACTTAGGATGCTATGAAAGTATGTTAGCAATACTTATAGAGAGATATGGAGGAGATTTTCCAACTTGGATGGCACCTGTACAATGCATTATAATACCAGAATATGATGAATATATTGACTATTCAAATGAAATGAAGGAAAAATTAAGAGAAAGACGAGTTAGAGTAGAGACGGATTTTTCAGATAAAACAGTTGCAGAGAAAATTAAAAGAGCTAAAAAATTTAAAATTCCATATATAGCTCTTATAGGTAAAGAAGAATTTAATAACAATAAAGTATCAGTAATAAGAAGAGGAAAAGAAGAAATTAAGGAATATACAATAGAAGAAGTTATGGAGAGATTTGACAGAAGAGGATGAAGGAAGTGAGATACTTAAGTGAATGAAGAAGTTTTAAATTATATAGGATTAGATTTAAATAATATTGATGAAGAATTAAAAGTAAAAGAAAAAATTAGCTTTAGTTCATATAACAATGGAAAATTATATAAAGTATACAAGCATTTAAATGTGGACGAAATAGATATTTTTATTACCCCATTAGATAGAGTTTCGGATTTAAAAGAAAGATTGAAATCGGCAATTCCGCTAGAAGAATATTTAAATACAGATAATTATGATGTAAGAAAAATATTTTTAGAAACGTTAGAAAAGGCATCAACAGAAAAAATTAGAAAGCTAGAGGAATTGCAAGAAAAATTAAATGAAAATATTCCGTATTTTGTAAGCTATGATGAAAATTATTTATGGCAGATATATTATTCTGAAGAAAACAAAAAATATTTTATGCTATTTCCAGCAAATGAAGGAGAAACTTCAGTATTATTTTATATAATAAAAAAGAAGCTTGAAAAAAAGTCAAGTAAAATTTTCGTACCAATAAATAAAATGGGATATAGCGAAAAACTAATTTCGGCAAAAGAGTTAGGTGATATTGAAAATTATATTTGGCTTTTTACAAACGAGTGGCCAAATATATATGAAGTTGATGAAGAAAACATATATATAACAGGGCATACAAAAATAGAGAATGATTTTGAAAGCAAATATAGAATTATATTTAGAACTGGTGAAGATATTAAAAAATATTATATGTTCTTAAAAGTGCTATTTATAATAGAAACTGAGTCGAATTATAAGTATGAATTCAGTCCGTATATAAGCGAAAACGGAGAATTAGGAATTAAATATAAAAATGAGACAATAACAATTAAGAATTTAACTTCTTTTATAGATGAACAAACAAATTTGCAAAAGGCAAGAATGGTAAATATAGAAAAAGAAATAGAAAAAAATGAAAAAATATTAGAAGAGCTAAAAGAGTATATAAAAAAACAATCAGATATTTACAAAATGCAAGAAAAGCAAATTGTAACATTCCTAGAATGTAAAAATAGTTTTTTTGGAAAAATCAGATTTTTTCTTAAAAACAAAAAAATTATCACGCCTAAGATTAATATAAAAATAGATGAAGAAAATGAAATAGAAGAGCCTAAACTTTCTAGTGAAGGTAGTTCGTATACTGTAAAAGAATTGATAAATAGTATTTTAGAAGTAGAGGAAATAGATAGTAAAAGTAGAAACATAAAAGCAGATATAAGAGCACTTAAACTGAAAAAAGAAAATTTAAATAGAAAAATTAAAAATGCTGAAGAATATATAAGAGAAATTGAAAAACATAAAAAAAGCATTTTTGAATTCTGGAAGTTTGCTAATAAAGACAAACTTATGGCACTAAATATTGGTGAAGAAACAGAAGAAAATGTTTCTAAGATAAAAGAACAATTTGATTTAGAACAGGATATGGAATATTTAGGAGAGAAAGCAGATTCTTTGCAACGAAGAAAATTATCAAATGAAGAAATTGATGCAGTTTTT
>USTA01000027.1 GCA_900557475.1 uncultured Clostridium sp.
AAATATGATGTCTCGTTGATTGCTTCCAGATTAGACATTTTTTTGTTTCCTTTTCTTTTTGTTTTATTTCATTTTCTTTTGCTGAAATAGAATTGTTTAAATTATTTATTTTATTCTCTAATCCAGAAATTTCTGCCTCTAGGCTTCCTATCTGTGCCTTTATATTATCTAGTTCTTCATTAGCTTTATTTTTTTTGTCATTAACCTCATTTAATTCATTTTGAGCATTGTTTTTCTGATTTGTTGCATTTTGTTTTTGCTTTTCGTATTCTTCTACTGTTGCTGCCATACTTATATTAGTATATGCCATTATCATAGCAATTATTGCAAATATAGCTACAATTCTTTTTTTCATGTGTTCCTCCTTGTTTTACACTTTTAAATATTTTCTCATAGAAATTGTACTTCCCAATATTCCAATTCCAATTCCAAGACCTAAATATACAGCTAATACTAAATAGAACATATCTGAAAAACTTAGTAAGCTTATACTTATTGCATTTAAAATTGCTGAGCTTCCAATTGCATTTATTATTCCATTATAAGCTAGTCCTAAAATCACAAGAGTTATAACCGCCGAAATTATTCCAATTATAATACCTTCTACAATAAATGGTCCTCTTATAAAGCTATTTGTTGCACCTACATATTTCATAATTGAAATTTCTTTTCTCCTTGCATGAACAGTAAGTTTTATTGTGTATGAAATTATAAATATTGAAATTATTATTAAAAGTGCTAATATTACTAATGTCATTATTTGAATTCCTTTTGCCAACTCTTGAAGTTTATTTATTGTATTATTTTCACTTTCAATCGTATCTACATTATCTAGTTTATAAATTTCAGCTTGAACTTCTTCATTTAAAGATAAATCTGTTAATGTTACAAAATATGATGCTGGAAAAATATTTTCTTCATCATATACATCTAAAAGTTCTGGTGCTTCTACAAACCAAGATTTTACTGTATTTAGTGCATCTTCTTTACTTACAAAATCCACCTTATTTACACCATTAATCTTTTTTATTTCATTTCCAAGCCTTTCTATTTCTTCATCATTAGCTTCTTCTTTTATATATATTTGTATTCCTTGTTGACTTTCTACTTGCTTGATTACACTATTTACATTTTCGCCTATCGCAAAAAACAATCCAAATATAAACATTGTAGCGCACATGATTATAATAGATGCACTTGTCATCTTTTTTTGTTTAAATGTACTTTTAAAACCTTCACTAATTAAATATCCTATCACGTCTTATACCTCGTCATATCCACCTTTTTCGTCTCTTACAATGTCTCCATGATCAATACGAATAACTCTTTTATTCATCTTGTCAACAATATCTTTTGCATGTGTTGCGACTACTACTGTGGTTCCTCTTAAATTTATATCATTCAATAATTCCATAATATCCCATGCCGTATTTGGGTCTAAGTTTCCTGTTGGCTCGTCTGCTATAAGCATTGATGGGTTATTTACAATTGCTCTTGCTAAAGCTACTCTTTGTTGCTCTCCTCCTGATAACTCGTTTGGATACACCTTTGCTTTATTTGCTAGCCCTACTAATGATAAAACCATTGGTACTTGCCTTCTTATATGCTTTGGTGTTGCCTTAACTACATTCATTGCAAATGCTACATTTTCATAAACTGTTTTATCTGGAAGTAATCTGAAGTCTTGAAATACTATTCCCATACTTCTTCTTAAGTAAGGTACTCTACTTGGCTTAAGAAAAGTTGTATCTTTGCCATTTATAATTATGTTACCTGATGTTGGTTCTTCCTCTTTTAATATTAATTTTATAATAGTTGATTTTCCCGAACCTGAACTTCCTACTAGAAAGGCAAATTCTCCTTTATTTATCCTAAAGTTTACGTTATGTATTGCTTCTGTTCCTGTGTCATACTTCTTACTAACATTTCTAAACTCTATCATTTTTTTCATCCTTTTTTATTTTTTAATATACCATGTTAATAATAACAAAACTATTAGAGAAATTCAATAGTTTTATAAAAAAAATCTTTTCCAATTTCTTCAAGAGAAAAAAGAAATGCCTAACAATAAGCATTTCTTAAATTCTGTTTTTAAATTATTATTATATCCTTACTTGATTTTGTTAAAATCTCTGGTTCGTTTTCAGTAATTAAAATCGTATCTTCTATTCTAATTCCACATTTTCCTTTAATATATATGCCTGGCTCATTTGTAACAACCATATTTTCTTTTAATGTAAATGTAGAGTTTTGGCTTATATATGGCATCTCATGAACTTCTAGTCCTATGCCATGTCCAAGTGCATGTATCAGATTATAATTGTATAAATAAAAGTCGCTATCCACGTTTCTTGCTAACATTTTACAAGATGTTCCTACTTTCATTTCTTTTATACTTCTTAATTGATTTTGAAGAACTAGATTATACAATCTTTTTGTTTCATCAGTTATATTTCCTACGAAAATAGTTCTAGTCATATCTGCTACATATCCATTATATTTGGCACCAAAATCAATTGTAATTATATCTCCTTCTCTGACCTCTTTATTTTCCGGAACCGCATGTGGTTTAGATGAATTAGCACCTGAGGCTACAATTGTTTCAAAGGCAATTCCATCAGCACCTTCACTTAAGAAAAATTTCTGCAATTCTAGTGCTATTCTTCTTTCTGTCATTCCTCTTTTTATATAGTTAACTAAAAAATCAAATCCCCTATCTGTTATTTCACAAGCTTTCTTTATATTATTAATCTCTTTTTCATCTTTTATCATTCTTTGTTTTTCTAGAATTTTTTCGGTTTCTTCCATATCTTGTATTCTATATCTTCTTATAATTTCTTTATACCTAGAATACGTAATATAGTTTTCTTCAAAACCAACATGCTCACAATTTTTAAAAAAGTTTATATAATCTTCTTCTAGAATTTTTCTAACATCTAATACAATAAATTCATCATTAATTGTGAGAAATCCTGTAACTTCCTCTATATATCTGGCATCTGTTATAAATATATTTTCTTTATCCGTAATTAAAATTGTGCCTTCTGCTGGTATTCCAATAAGATATCTTATATTAATTGGATTTTCAATTATCATTCCTTGCAATCCTTGAAGTTTCATTTTTTCTCTAAGAGATTTAATTTTAAGATTCATACTAAATTTACTTCCTTTCTTTTCACATAACTAGTAAGTAATTATTTAAGTACGCTTTACTCTTTATATGTTCCCAATGTAAATATCTTTAGTAACGCGAGTAACATTATATTTTGTGGTATAAATAAAGTTAAAAATGTTGCTATAACAATAAAAGGTCCAAAAGGAATATATTCGCTCGCTTTCTTTTTCTTTGATACAATTAGGATTATGCTAATTATAGCAGCTAATAGGAATGAAAGGATTGCTATTATAACTATATTATATGCTCCAAACAATATACCTAATGCGCCCATTAACTTAACATCACCAAATCCCATTGCTTCTTTACCTGCAATAAGACCTCCTATTAATGTTATTACTAAGAATATTCCTCCACCTATTGCCATTCCAAGTAGTTTATCAAATAAATAGCTTATGCCCATTGTTCCTTCAAAAAATGCAAAAATAAGTCCTACTTCAAATAATGTAAGTGTTAATCTATTAGGGATTATTTGTTCTTTATAGTCTATTGCAAATGCTGAAATAAGCAAAGGCGTAACTATTAAATATTTTAGTAAATCCATTTTCCATCCAAATACAAATAATAATGCTACATATACAATTGCAATTATATACATAAATTTACAATTTAGTTTTATGTTTTTTAAGTACTTTTTAAAAAACTCTTTATCCATAATTGGTTTATGTTTGCTCATCCTATCAGAAGCCCAATCCATAAATTGGCCTACTATAAGTCCTAACAGCCCTATAAAGAAATAATATAAAATATGTATGTCATGTATATACATTTAATTTTCCTCCTCTGTATTTTTATCTAATACTTTCTTTTCTAATTTTCTTTTTAGTTTTGATATAAAATGTTTTTCCTCACAAATTGGATTTGTAAGTATAGAATACATCCCCATTCTATTACTTGCAAGCACATCAGTAAATAATTGATCCCCTATTTCTGCAATTTTTCCAGAATCCTCTATTTGTAAGATTTTTTTTGCTTTTTTTAATCCTCTTTTTAGTGGTTTTGTTGAAAAATATACAAATGGTATATCTAAAATATTTGCTACCTTTTCAATCTTTGATACTTTAAAGCTATTTGATGCTATGCACATTTTTATTTTTTCTTTTTTTACTAATTTTGCCCATTCTTCAAGCCCTTCTACCATATTTTTATCTAAGTCAATTAGAGTATTATCAACATCTAAAATTAGAGCTTCTATCCCTTTTCTTTTTAAATCATTAACATCTATATCAGTAATTATATTTACTCTAAGCTTTGGCTTCAATAACATATTTTTTTCCTTTCGCAAAGTCAAATTTTATATTTCTATAAGTCTTTCATTGATAGCTTTACTTTTTGTCTTTCTTCATCAATTCCAATAACTTTTACTTTTACAATATCGCCTATTGATACTACATCTGTTGGTCTTTTTACAAATGAATTACTTAATTCAGAAATATGTACTAATCCATCATGTTTTACACCTATATCTACAAATGCTCCAAAATCCGTTATATTTCTAACTGTTCCAGTTAAAATCATACCATCTTTTAAATCTTCAAACTTAAGTACATCACTTCTTAATATTGGCTTTGGCATTTCTTCTCTAGGATCTCTTCCTGGCTTTGATAATTCTTCTGCAATATCTTTTAATGTAAATTCTCCAACCTCAAGTTCCAGAGATAGCTTTTTTAAATCTGCTTTTTCTAGTTTTTCTTTTATTTTTGGTAATTTTTCTTTATTTAACAAGTCTGTATCCTCATATCCTAACTGTTTTAAAAGCTTTCTTGCAACGTCATAACTTTCTGGATGAACAGCAGTTATTTCTAACGGATTTTTTCCTCCTGGTATCCTTATAAATCCTGCACATTGTTTATATGACACATTTCCAAGCTTAGGAACTTTTAATAATTCTTTTCTCTCTAAAATTTTTCCATTTTCATCTCTAAAATTTACTATATTTTTAGCTATCGTTTTATTTATACCAGAAACATAAGAAAGTAGTGGAGCTGTTGCTGTATTTACATCCACTCCTACCATATTTACAGCATCTTCTACAACTCCTTCAAGCTTTTCTGAAAGCTCTTTTTGATTAACATCATGTTGATACTGTCCAATTCCTATTGATTTAGGGTCGATTTTTACAAACTCAGCAAGCGGATCTTGTAATCTTCTTGCTATTGATATAGCTCCCCTTAAAGAAACATTTAAATCCGGGTATTCTTCTGTCGCAAGTTTTGATGCTGAATATACTGATGCTCCTGCTTCACTTACTATGCTGTAATATACATCTTTTTTTAATGTCTCTTTAACTTTTTTTATAACATCTGAAACAAATGCTTCTGATTCTCTAGAAGCTGTTCCATTTCCTATTGCAATCATATTTATATCATCTTTTACAATAAGTCTAATTAATTCTTTTTCTGCACCTTCTATATCATTTTGTGGTTCTACCGGATAAATTACTCCTGTATCTAAAACTTTTCCAGTCTCATCTATTACTGCCAATTTGCAACCTGTCCTATATGCCGGATCGAAACCTAATACTGTTAATCCTTTAAGTGGTGCACCTAGTAAAAGCTGTTTTGCATTTTTTCCAAACACTTCTATTGCTTGCTTATCCGCTTTTTCAGTAATTTCAGCTCTTATCTCTCTGTCTAGTGATGGTTCTATTAATCTTGAATAACTATCATTTATAGTTTCTTCTAGCACATTTTTATACATTGGATTTGATACAATCATTTTATAAAGAGTATTTAATATTTTCTCTTCTGGCTTTTCTATTTTTACTTTTAAAAACTCTTCTTTTTCTCCTCTATTAATTGCTAAAATTCTGTGACTTGGTATTCTATTTATTTTTTCACTATATTCATAATACATATCATAACTAGAATGTTCATCTTTTAATGCTTTAGTTATAATTATTCCTTCTCTAATATAGAATTTTTTTATTACTTTTCTTATTTCTGCATTATCTGAAATTTGTTCTGCTATAATATCTTTTGCACCATTAATTGCGTCTTCTTCTGTTAAAACCTCTTCATTTAAAAATTCTTTTGCAATTTCAAATAATTCTCTCTTATCTTCTTGTTTATAAATAATAACAGAAAGTGGCTCTAGTCCCTTTGCTTTTGCCACTGTTCCTCTTGTTTTCTTTTTTTGTTTATAAGGTCTATAAATATCTTCTATTTCTGAAAGAGTTTTCGCTTCTTCCAATTTCTTTGTTAATTCTTCAGTTAGCTTTCCTTGTCCTTCTATAAGTGAAATTACTGCATTTTTTCGTTCTTCTAAGCCCTCCAAATATTTTAGTCTTTCATCCAAATTTCTTAAAATTTCGTCACTTAAGTTCCCAGTAACTTCTTTTCTATATCTTGCAATAAACGGAATTGTATTTCCTTCTTTTATAAGTTCTAGTGTTTTCTCCACTTGAATTTCTTTTATATTTAATTCTTCTGCAATTGTAGCTACTATATTCATATGTTTTCTCTTTCTATTTTTTATGTTTTTTTACTTTTATTTCATTTTTTATTGTAACACCAGTAACAACTGACACATAGGCAATCATTGCAATTGGCATTGTTAAGAAGTTTATTGGTATTTGTATTAATGCATAAATACTGTAAATAATACCTTCTACTGCAATTAAAGTTAATAATAATTGTAAAATTTCTTTTATTCCTTTATATCTTACTGAATAATATACAACAATTAATACTGTTCCAATTAGTGCAGGTACAATATATGGTGTAATTAAATCTCTTAATCTATAATTAGAATTATATAAAACTGTTATATCTGCTCCTTTCAAATCTAGTTCATATTTCTCATTAAGTTTATTTGCTAACTTTTCTATTTGTTCATTGCTCGCTTCTTTAACTTTAATTAATGCTGTTTCATCATATATCTCTACTTTTTGCACCACAGTTTTTCCATCATTCCAAATTTCTTGTGCAATATTTTTTATATCACTATTTTCAAACTCTTTTCCTATATCAAAAACTAAAGATACTCCATTTCCATAATTCAAATCCACATTTAGTCCTCTTATTCCAGTTGAAATAATTGCCATTATAAATACAAGTACTAAAATAACACATAATATTTTACTCTTTTTGCTCATTTATTTTTCATTCCTTTCTGTTTCTTTAGATAAATTACATATTTTTTATAAAAGTTCTAGTTAAAATTGCACTGTATATTATACTAACAACTAATCCCCAGAATATTACCATTCCAAAACTTGCAATTGACATCCAGCCAGAAAAAGCGAATACTACTGAAAGTATTAATACTGGTAATATTACAATAGCATACTTTTTAATTGCTTCCTCATAGGATTTATCTACATTTTTCTTTAGATAATTTAATAAAATTATATTAAATACATGGTTTAATATAAATGAAAGCAGTACCGCAAAAATTCCATCTAATGAAATTACAACGTTTGCAAATCTTAATATCAATAAATATAGTGCTATATATCCACAAGAACAAAGTGAAACTGCTAGTCCTTTAGCTTTATATTTTATTATTGTGATTATGCAAATTATAGCTGCAATTGCAATTTCTACCCCTATAAGAATCTTAATATGATTTTTTTCTATTGGAGAAGATATATAAATATTTCCTGTAATTTCATATTGTATTGGAAGAGGTTCATTTTCTAAAACAGCTGCTAAACTTTCTGCTTGATACACTAATGTTTCAATTTCTGATTCAGATGAACTATTTCCAAGTGTTAAAGCTAGTACACCATTATCTATAATTTCTGAAAATGTTGTTTCCATCATGCTTGAACCATCTATTAAAAGTTCTACTTTTACAGGCTCTTTTGTTTCACCTGCGACTTCATTTGTAGCTTCATTTGATACTGTATTTGCTGCTTCATTTGTATTTGCAGTTTCGTTTGATGTTTCGTTTGTAGTGGTATTTGTAATTACATTTTGATATTTTTTTGTTATATCTTTAAATTTCTTTGAACCTTCACTATTGAAATTAATATTCATATATATAGATGTTGCTCCTGTATATGCTTCGTTTTTCTGTACATCTACACTTTTAATTTCTTTATTATTCATTAAAATTTCACTATTTGAATTATCCTTAATTTCAAATACGCCTTTTTGAATAATATCAGATAAAATATAATCTGTTTGTGCATTTTCTGGTAATGTAATCTCAATTTGTCCAGTTGCTTCATCTACTCTTACAGTGTAGTCATTTACTTTCATTGATTCTAATCT